>JAGKSZ010000034.1 GCA_018991295.1 Porphyrobacter sp.
GCCTCCCCACCCGGCCACCAATAGTACCACTATGTTATGGTGGCCGGGCGGGGAGGCGGGGCGGGAGGTCTACCGGTTCACGCCACTGAACCGCGCAAGCAAAAACTGTCAGGCCAGCTTGTCACTTTAGCTTGTCCAAACCCATCCAAAGGTCCACAAGCATACGGAATGGCACGCTTCCCCTTCTCCGCAATCGTCGGTCAGGACGAAATGAAACAGGCCCTGCTGATCGCGGCGGTGGACCCGAGCATTGGCGGGGTGATGGTGTTTGGCGACCGCGGCACCGGGAAAAGCACCGCCGCCCGCGCGCTCGCAGGGCTGATGCCGCCGATCATCGCCGCCGATGGCTGCCCCTATGGCGCCTCGAAGGAGGATCAGGCCCGCTACCCGGACATTTGCGGACAGGGCAAGCTGGTCAAGCGCCCCGTTCCCTTCGTCGATATGCCCCTCGGCGCGACCGAGGACCGGGTGATCGGCAGCCTCGATCTCGAACGCGCGCTGCGTTCGGGCGAAAAGGCCTTCGAACCCGGACTGCTCGCCAAGGCCCACCGGGGCTTCCTTTATATCGACGAGATCAACCTGCTCGAAGATCACCTGGTCGATCTGCTGCTCGATGTGGCAGCCTCGGGCGAAAATGTGGTCGAGCGCGAAGGGCTTTCGGTCCGTCACCCGGCCAAATTCGTGCTGATCGGCTCAGGAAATCCGGAGGAAGGGGAGCTGCGCCCGCAGTTGCTCGATCGTTTCGGCCTTTCGGTCGAAGTGCGCACGCCCAAGGATATCGACACCCGCATCGCCATCATGAAACTGGTGGCCGAGAACGAGGCGGATCCGCAGGGCTTTGCAGCGCGCTGGGCGGCTGAGGATGACAAGATCCTTGCGCGCATCGCCAAGGGCAAGACGCGGCTGGCCAAGCTGACCCCCGGCGATGATGTGCTGCGCGATGCGGCCGAACTGTGCCTTGCCGTGGGCGCGGATGGCCTGCGCGGAGAACTCACGCTGATGCGCGCCGCCCGCGCGCTGGCGGCGCTGGAGGGCGCGAAGAAGGTCACCCGCAAGCATCTGATCGCCATTGCCCCATCCGCGCTGCGCCACCGGCTGCGGCGCGATGTGCTGGACGAGACCGGCTCCACAGTGCGCATCACCCGGGCGATCACCGAGCTGTTCGGATGACGCCTGCGCCCGCCGATCCGCTGGAAGATGCGGTGCTGGCGGCGCGGCTCTTCGCTCTGGCGCCCACCACCTTCAAGGGGCTGAACCTGCGCGGCTCGGCCCCTGCACGCGAGGCATTGGTGGCCGCCTTGGGCAAAGCCGTGCCGCTGCGCCGCCTGCCCGGCCATGTCGATGATGAACGCCTGCTGGGCGGGATCGATCTTGCCTCCAGCCTCGCCGCTGGACGCCCGGTCCGCCAGACCGGCCTGATCGAGGAGGCCCGCGGCGGGGCACTGATTGCGGGGATGGCTGAACGGATGGACCCCAGCATCGCCGGGCGGCTGGCGCAGGCATTGGATGAAGGCGGCACCGCGCTGGTCTTGCTCGACGATGCCGTGGAGCCCGACGATGCCCCGCCCGCCAGCCTCACCGAACGCCTCGCCTTCGCCTGCGACCTTGCCCATTCGCGCCGCTGGCAGGATGTGGTGCTGGAAGGGGCCTGCGGGAGCCTTGCAGCGGTCCAGCCTTTGAGCGATGCCGACCTCAGGGCGCTGGCCGCCACGGCCGAGGCGCTGGGGGTGGACTCCTTGCGCGCCCTGATCTTCGCTGGCGAGGCCGCGCGCGGGCTTGCAGCACTTGCCGGACGCTCGGTTACCGACAATTCCGATCTTGCCGGCGCAGTCCGCCTTGTGCTCGCCCCGCGGGCCACGCGCCTGCCGCCGTCTGAACACGATGCCCCGCCCGAGGAGCCCCCACCCCCGCCCCCCGACAGCGAGCAAGGTGATCCCTCGGACAGCGAGAGCCAGCAGCAATCCGATCCGGACCTGTCCGAACTGCTGGTCGAAGCAGCCAAGGCGGCGATCCCGGCAGGGCTGCTCGATCAGCTTGCCAGTGGCAAGGCCCCGCGCCGCGCCACATCCAGCGGGACCGGGCAAAAGCGCAAGGCCGCCACCCGCGGCAAGCCTCTGGGGGCAAGGCCGGGAATGCCGCGCGGCGGGCACAAGCTGGCACTGATCGATTCCCTGCGCGCTGCCGTGCCCTGGCAGGCGGTCAGGCGCAGGGAACTGGGCGAAAGCCCCGCCCGCCCACCCCCCAGCGGCATCATAATGCGCAAGGAAGACCTGCGCATCCGCCGCTTCGAGGAACGCGCCGCCCGCGTCACGATCTTTGCCGTCGATGCCAGCGGATCGGCAGCAGCGGCGCGGCTGGCCGAGGCGAAAGGCGCGGTCGAACTGATGCTGGGGCAGGCCTATGTCACCCGTTCCGAAGTCGCGCTGGTCGCCTTTCGGGGCACGGGTGCAGAACTGATCCTGCCCCCCACCCGCTCGCTCACCCGCGCGCGGCGCACACTGGCAGAACTGCCGGGCGGCGGGGGCACGCCGCTGGCGCTGGGCCTCAATGCCGCGCGCGAAGTGGCAGAAGCCGTGATCGCAAAGGGGCGCAGCGCCGCATTGGTCATCCTCACCGATGGCAGAGCCAACATCGCCGCCGATGGCTCTGCGGGCCGCCCGCAAGCAAAGGACGATGCCGAAGCCGCCGCCAAGGCCATTGCACTGCGCGGCATCGATAGCCTCGTGATCGACATTTCCGCCCGGCCGGGGCCCGAAGGCGCGGCGCTCGCCGCTGCTTTGGGCGGGCGCTTCCTCGCTCTGCCCCGGGCCGATGCGCGGATGCTGCAAGCCGCGATCAACGCGGTCCAGCCCTCTGCGGCCAGGGCGGCATGAGCGCGCTGGGCTGGGACCGCGAAGGGCTGATCTGGCCGCACCGCGAAGCCAGCGCCTTTATCGAGGCCGGACGCACGCGCTGGCACGTGCAGCGCATGGGGGCCGGCAAGCCGCTGCTGCTGCTTCACGGCACCGGTGCCTCGGTCCATTCGTGGCGCGGCTTGATGCCGCTGCTTGCGCGCGATCACGAAGTCATCGCGCTCGATCTGCCGCGCCACGCCTTCACCACCGGGCACGATGCCTATGCCATGAGCCTGCCTGCGATGGCCCGCGAAGTGGCGGGCTTGCTGGCAAGGTTAGGAGTGACACCGCAGGCGATCATCGGCCATTCGGCAGGGGCGGCAATTGCCCTGCAACTGGCGCTGGATCACGCCTATGCTGGCCCGATCGTCGGCCTCAGCGCGGCGCTGCGCCCCTTCCCCGGCGCGATGGCGCAGATTTTCCCCGCCATCGCCAAAACCCTGTTCGTCAATCCGCTGGTCCCGCGCATCTTTACCGGCAGCATCGATCTGGTTGGCGGGGCAGAACGGTTCATGTGGCGCTCCACCCACTCGCGCCTCGATCGCGAAGGGCTGGCCTGTTACCGCACGCTGCTCAAGCACCCCGGCCATGCAGGAGGGGCGCTGGCGATGATGGCAAACTGGGACCTGCCTGCCTTGCGCGAACGGATGGGCGATGTGCGCAACCGGGTGCTGCTGGTTCACGGTGCCAACGACCCCGCGATCCCGCCCGACTGGGCACGCGATGCAGCCCGCTGGCTGCCCAATGCGCGGCTGGAACTTCTCCCCGGCCTCGGCCATTTGGCCCATGAGGAAGCCCCCGATCAGGCCGCAGCCCACATCAACGCCTTCCTCGCAGGGCAGCATCAGGAGGGTTAGCGCCATGAACTACGGCTGGATCGAAATCGTGCTGTTTTACGGCGGAGCGATCAGCTTTGGCGTGTGGCAATGGCTCAAGATGGACCGGATGCTCAAGCAGACCCGCGCTGAAAAGGCAGCCAGGGAAGCGGCCGAGCGCGACAGCGACAACCCCGGTTAGGGCGGTTGCCTTTGCGCCGCGAAGGGGCAAGAATGGCTCTGGAGGGGGGCTGTGGAATGGCTTACGGCTGGGGAACTCGGCATCAGGCAACGCGCACGCCTGCGCGCCCCTTGATGCTGCGGCGCTGGGGAGTGTCGGCTGCGGCGCTCATGCTGGCGCTGGGCACGCCCGCCCCGCTTTTGGCGCAAGTCCCGCAGGCTGAACCCACTGCTGCCCAGCGCGCCAAGCTCGATGCCATGTTCGCTGCCGCCGATGCGCTTGATGAAGGCGCCGATCCGGCCGCCTATCGCCGCGCTTTTGAAGAGGTTCTGGCATTTGGCCGCACGCTCTATCCGGCCGATCATCCCGAACTGGCGTGGATCGAATCCGAACAGGCCACCGCCGATTATCTGCAAGGCGACATCAAGGGCGCCGAAGCCCGGCTGGCGCGGCTCGCTCCGGTGCTTGATGCTGCCATCATCGCACGCCCGGACGAACCGCAATGGCGCGAGCGGCGGATGCTGATGGCCAATGCGCAAGTCGTGATCTACCTCACCTTGAGCGAGTTTGCCCGCGCCACAGTGCTGGCCGAACAGGTGCTGGCATGGCGGCTCGATCAGGCAGGCGGCCCCGGCGGCAGCG
Organism: Porphyrobacter sp.; assembly: GCA_018991295.1. Lineage (GTDB taxonomy): Bacteria > Pseudomonadota > Alphaproteobacteria > Sphingomonadales > Sphingomonadaceae > Erythrobacter. The sequence continues at coordinate 4,533 of JAGKSZ010000034.1, forward strand.
CGAAGCCCAGCACCGAATTATCGGCAGCGTGGTCCAATCTTGCCAACGCCCAGATCCGCAATGGCGAGACCGAGCGCGCGATCGCCAGTGTGCGCGAGGCGATCGCGATCAACCGCCGGCTCGATCCGATCCCGGTCAATGCCGCGCCGCACTTCGCCAATCTTACCACCTTCCTCTATGCCGCCGGACGCCTTGAGGAGGCTGCCGAGGAAGGCCGCCGCAATCAGGCGCTGCTCGAAAGCTTCCTGCCCGCGCGCCATCCCTTCCTTGCCGTCAACCTCAACACGCTGGCCCGCGTGCTGGCCGATCTCGGGCGGCTTGAGGAAGCCGAAAGCGTCGCCCGCAAGGGGCTCGACATGGCCTATGCGAGCTTCGGAGAAAGCCAGCAGACGCTGTCCTATCTGGCAACGCTGGCCCATGTGCTGACACTGAACGGCAAGGCCGAGGAGGCCGAGGTGCTGGCCCGCGCCGCTGGCGAAAAGATGGCGCGCGATCTGGGGCCGGAGGCGGATCGTTCTCTGCTGGCGCGCGATACGCTGGCACAAGCCCTGCTCGAAGGGGGCAAATCCGCCGACGCCCTGGCTGAACTTGCGGCCGTTTCGGCCATCCGCAGTGCGCGCTATCCGGCACACCACCGCGAACGGATCGACGGAGAGGACAGGCTGGCGCTGGCCGCGCTTGAAGCAGGCGATGCGGCCCGCGCCCGCGCCGTGCAGCAGGGGGCGCAGGGCCTTCGCCAAGGCAGCGGCGCGGGCGATGATGGCGCAGCTGTGGTGGGCGAGGCGCGGCTGGCACTGTTCGAGGCGCTGGCGGGCGATCTGCCGGGCGGCCTTGCCCGTGCGCAGGCCGCCGCAAGCCGGCTCGACAAGCGCCTGCGCGAACTGGAAGCGGGCGGCGCACGGCGATCGGGGCTCGACCGGCAATTGCGCGGCGGCTTTGGCTGGGCGCTTGAGGCGAGCGCATTGGCAGGCGATGTGGCGCAATCCTTCGTGCTGGCCCAGCCCGTGGTCGAAGGCGCTGCCGGGATCACTGCGCGGGCGGCGGCGCGCCGGATGGCGGCGCTCGATCCGGCCAAGGCGGCACTTCTGCGCGAGCGGCAGGATGCCGCCCTTGCCTTGCAGACCCTGCTCGATCGGCAATTGCGGCTGGCCGGGCTTGGCGCCGCGCCCGAACGGCTGACGGCGCTGGAGGCCGAACGGGCAGCGGCGGCGCAACGCTTCGAGGCGGCGGCGGCCCAGCTTGCAGAGGCCGCGCCCGAACTTGCCACTGGCGAGGCGAACCAGCGGCTTACCCTTGCCGCAGCGCAGGCCATGCTGGGGCCAGACGAGGCGCTGCTTATGGTTGCGCCGGGGCCGCAGGGACTGGTGATCATTGCCGCCACCGCCAGCGATGCCGCCGTGGTCCGCCATGGCTCCAGCCGCCGCGCCGCCGCGCTGGTGCGTGCCCTTCGCAAAGGGCTGGAACAACCCGGCGGCTTCGATCACGCCGCCAGCACCGAATTGCGCGCAATGGTCCTTCCCGATGCGATCACGAAAGTGATCGGCGGGCGCGAACGCCTGCTGATTTCGGCGGGCGGTGTGTTTTCATCCTTGCCCTTTGCGGTGTTGGCAGAGGGCACGGCGCAGCGTCCGGGCTGGCTGATCGAGGATCACGCGCTGGTCACCCTGCCTTCGCTTGCAACCCTGCGGCAGGCCCGCCGCCCCGATACAGCACCGCGCCTGCGCGGCTATCTGGCGCTGGGGGCGCCGCTGCTGGAGAGTGTCCGCCCGGTCCAGCTTGCCGCCAATTCCGCCCCGTTCCGATCGGCGGAAAATGCACAGCGTCTGGCTGACCTGCCCCCGCTTCCGGCAGCCGCGGGCGAATTGCAGGCGCTCGGCAAGGCGCTCGGGGCGCGCACTAGCCGGGTGCTAACCGGTGCCGAGGCGACCGAGGCAGCACTGCTGGCCACTGACCTTGCCGAAATCGATGTGCTGGCGCTGTCGACCCATGGGCTGGTTGCAGGCGAACTTGACGGGCTGGATGCGCCCGCGCTGGTGCTGACCCCGTCCCCCGGCGCGGATGGCGGCGACGGGCTGCTGACCATGGAGGAAATCATGGACCTGCGTCTTGCAGGCGCATGGGTGGTGCTTTCGGCCTGCAACACGGCGGCAGGATCGGGCGCGGATGGCAGCGGGCTTGCAGGCCTTGCGCGCGCGTTCCTGCATGCAGGTGCTGGCAATCTGCTGGTATCGCATTGGGCCGTGCGCGACGATGTTGCCGCGCGGCTCTCAACCGCGACACTGGCGCGCTATGCCGAAGGCCGCGATCCGGCACAGGCATTGCGCAGCGCGATGCTGGCGATGGCAAGCGGGCGCGCCGCCGAACTGCGCGATCCGGCGCTGTGGGCGCCATTCGTGTTCGTAGGGCGCTGATCGTCAGTCGAACACGACATAAAACCGGGATGGGGCACGCCCGCTGTTGACGATTTCGATGCGGTGGCGCTGGGTGTAAAGCGGCAGCCAGCGGCAGGTGACCGAGCCTTGTTCGGCGCGGCACACCTCGCGGTCGGTCTGATCGCGGACCATCAGGCGCGGGGTTGATCCTTCCGCAACCTTGACCACGATCCGCGCCGCCCGCCCACCAAGAAAGGTCTGGTTGAGCTGCGTCATCGCCCCCGGCTGCAGCGCCACGGATCGCCATGCAGGCCCTAGCGCACGGCCCCGGAAGGGCGCGGCATCGGCAGGCAGGTGCGTGCGCCAGCGATCCTGCGCGGCAGCATCGGCCTCGGTCTGGGCGCGGGGGGCAAGCCGATCGAGCCGCAGCGCAGCCTCAGCCAGTGCCGCAGGATCGCCGCGTGCCTCGGCGCGGTCGGCCAGCAGCAGCGCCTCGGCCAGCTGCTCGGCGCGGCCTTCGGCTTGGGCTTCAGGCACAGGCGCAGCGGCGCTGATCGGCGCATCGGCGGCCCCGCAGCCTGCCAGCGTCAGCGCCAGCAGTGCCGCAGAAAGCCAGATGGAGCCCGCCCGCCCGTTCATGATGCCGCCGCGATAACGAACACCGCGCCTCCCGGTCCGCCCGCAAGCGGCTCCTCCAAGGTCAGCGCCAGACCGTGGCGCTCGGCAATGGCGCGGGCCAGCGCAAGACCAAGGCCGCTGCCGGACGTCTCCTCGCCGAGGGCGCGGCCGCGATAAAAGCGTTCGAAAATGCGTTCACGGTCGCACGGGTCGATGCCGGGGCCATCATCGGCCACCACCAGCACTGGGCCTGGCTCCAGCGTCACCGCCACGCGCCCGCCAGAGGGCACATATTTGATCGCATTATCGAGCATATTGGTCACCAGCCTGCGCAATTGCCGGGCGTCGCCCTTGATCTCCACCCCCGGCGCAATGGTCCAATCCAGCGTCAGTCCCGCCTCCTCTGCGCTGCCCGCGTAAAGCTCGCAAATGCCTGTCACCAGCGCGGACAGATCGACCGGGGCAAGGCCGCTGCGGTCCCCCCGGTGGGCCTTGCTGGCAGCGATATCGAGGAGCGATTCAAGCGTCTGCACGATCCGCCGGATTTCAGCCCGCGCCTCGGCCAGCCGCTCGGCCACGGCAGGCGCAGGCTGGCTCGCCAGCGCCTTCACCAGCCGGTTATCAAGGTGCGACAATGGCGTGCGGATTTCATGCGCGATCTGTTCGGAGGTATCCTTGTAGGCAGCGACCAGATCATTGACCCGCACCAGCGCCGATGCACTATTGGCCGCAAGCTCATCAATCTCGTCACCATCGGTGCGGCCCGCAGCCGCCAGACTGGCGGCGTCCTGCGGTTCGCGGAAGGCAAGGTTGATGCGCGCAATGCGGCGGGCAAGACCATGGGCGGCAAACCGGCCAAGCAGCGCCACCAGCGCGACAAACACCGCGCCGCCTGCGGCAAAGGCCGTGGTGATGCTGGCGAGAACCGGGGCCTCCAGATCGGCGCTGCGGGCCACCACCAGCCGCAGATCGGGGCCAAGCTGCACCGCGCGGGCATGGGCTCTGGCGCCCTCCCCGATGGCGATCACGCCGCTTTCGGACACCGCCGGATCAAGCAGCGGCCATTTGCGCAGGTCCCCGGCGATACGCTCGCCGCGATCATTGGCGAGGAGGTAGTGCGGGGCATTGCCTTCGGCCGGGATCAGGGCGATGCGATCATTGATGCGCGCTTGCAGTTCGGCCTGTCCGCCGGTTGCGTAGATATCGACAAGCCCCGCCAGATCGACATCGACCTGCGCCCGCGCGGCTTCCTGGAGGGTCGCGCCAACGCTGACCTGCGTCAGCCACCACAGCCCCGCCAGCAGCACCAGCGAAAGCAGGATCGCTGCCCCGGCCAGCCGCGTGAAGATCGATCGTGGGGGACGGATCATGGACGCCCGTCGAGCAGGCGGTAACCCGATCCGAGGATCGTTTCGAGCGCGGGGCGATCAAAGCCGTCCTCCAGCTTGCGCCGCAGCCGTCCGATATTGACATCGACCACATTGGTCTGGGGATCGAAGTCCATTTTCCACACGTGATGCAGCAGCATTTCGCGTGTCACCACCTCGCCCGCGTTCTCCATGAAATAGCGGAACAGCTCGAATTCCTTGGGGCTCAGGGCAAGATGGCGATTTTCACGGAAGGCGGTGCGCGCCTTCACGTGGCATTCGAAGGCGCCATAAAGGATCACCGCGCTGTGTTCGCGCCCGCTCGCGCGGCGGTGCAAGGCCCGCAGGCGGGCGACCAGTTCTTCAGGCTCGAACGGTTTGGCAAGGTAATCATCCGCGCCGCCATCCAGCCCGTCGGCCCTGTCCGAACTGCGGCCCAATGCGGACAGGATCAGGATCGGGGTGCCAATGCCCCCTTCGCGCAACCGGCGGGTGATGGTCAGCCCGTCGATATCGCCCAGCATCCGGTCGAGGATGATGACATCGAAAGGCTCCATCCCGGCGCGCAGCAAGGCAGCGCTCCCGCTTGCCTCCCACACCAGCACATCACCGCTCGCGGACAGAATATCCCCGACCATCGCAGCAACGCGCGGATCATCCTCGACATAGAGGATCCTCATGGGCGTGTGTTCCATCCTTCGCGGTTGCACGAAAAGTCCCGCCTCCCCGGCCCTATTGCTGCCATCGCCCGGCGCTGTGCGCAAGCAATGGCAGCATGACCGCAGGGCCAGCAGAGGCGGCGTCAGTTGAGGTTTTCGACCGAGACCCAGCCGGTGGTGCCAAAGCTGTCGCGGGCCTCGATGAACAGCCCCTCGCGCTTGCCGGTCGGCGTCAGCGTGGTGCCCACCCTGAGGCTGCGCACCACCTTGGCATTGGCGGCGGGCGCTTCGAGCATGTTGGTGGTTGCCGCAACAGTAGCAAGATCGGTTGCAGCCTGGGCGGCGGCGGGGCTTGCCTTGGGGGTGGCCGCAATCGCGGCTTTCTGGCCGACCAGATCATTGAAGGCGAGCACGAAGGCCTCGACCAGCATCTTGCCGTCCTTGCTGGCCCCATAGCCCGAGGCCGCAGCCCCTGCATTCCAGCCGCCTGCACCGCCAAAGGTGAGAGTGCTTTTCTTGACCACGCCCTGCCCGGTGGCAACGGTAAGACCATTGGCGGGGCTGAGCAGCTTGATCCCGGCGGCAAGCTGCTTTTTCTTGCCGCCCAGCCCGCCGAACATGCCAAGCACTGCGCCTGCCCCCGGCACGCTGCGCAGCATCGATGAGGCCGCCCCCGAACGCACCAGCCCTTCCACAGCTGCCGATTTGGCGAGTTCGATCGACTTGTCGACCTCCTCGCTGTCACCGGCGACAACGTTCATGAGGAAGTCTGCAGGCATGCCGCTGGCAGGGTTATGAGGGGTAAAGCAGCCGCTTTCCGTGGCGAGCGCGTTGACCAGTGCACGCGGGCTGCCAAGGCCATAGGCCGACCAGCCCTGCGTATCGCCTTCCACCACCGCGATGGTGCCGAGGCTTTCGGTGCACTTGGCCAGCTCGACCGGAGCCTCGCCCTTGGCTGCTGCCGGCGCGCTGGCAGTGATCATCGCGGCCGAAGCCAGCAGGGCAACGCCAAGCCGGGTGGCTGGCTTGCGAGAAAATCCGTGTGTCATCATCATACTCCCCATTGCATTTGACGACCCGGTTTTGCGCCCCGGCTTGGGAGGCTACCACACACATGCAATGTCATGCAGATGACAAATGCTGTTAGACGGGCGATCAGGGCTCCGGCACCGGGGCTGCGCCGAAGGTGATCATCCCGCCCATCAGGCGTTCGGCCTGCTGGATGGCGGCGCGGCGGTCGGCGGAATCCGCGCTCACCGCGGTTGCGGGGCCGGTGACCAGCGGATCAAGACCATCGGTGCTGCGCAGTGAGGCTATGCCGCTGCCACCTGTGCCGCTGCCGCTGCTACCGTTCCAGCGGCTCCAGTCGTAGCCCGGTGCTGGCGGCGTGACGGCAAGGGCCGAACCGCCCGCTCCCGTGGCGCTGGCTGCGATCTGGCCCGTTGCCGCCGCGCCGGTGCTGCCGGTCGTCGCCCGGAAGGCCGCCGTGCCGATAATCGTGTTGTTCGATGCGGTGCGGATGCCATAGGTCAGGCCCGCATGGGTGGCGCCAATGCCGGCGATGAACCCGCCCACCGTCGTGCCGCGCGATACGGTTCCAACGCCGCGCTGGGTGGTCGCCAGCACTTCGTTGAAACGCCGCGCCCCGAAGCCATCGTCTCGCAGCTGCATCGAGGGCGCAGCCACGCCGCCCGCGCTGGCGAAATCGAAGATGGCGGCGTCCGGCCCATCGAGCGTCACGGTCGCCTCCAGCCCGGCGCGCAAGGTGGCGAAATCGACCGAGAAGCGCCCTTGGAAGATGCCGTCTCCGGCCCGCGCATTGGTCTGATGCGCGGTGCTGCCGCCGATGAGCTCGTAATTGACGAGACCGGAAGTGGGCAGGTTCACCGCCGGTGCACCCCAGATGGTATGCCAGTATTGCTGAGCGAAGGGCTGCGCCTGGAACACCTGTCCGGTGCCGCCGCTGTAGACTGTGTTGACAGAATTGATCCTCTGCCAGCCGATCACGCCCTGATCGCCCGATACCTCGACGACCGATTGCGCGGTGGGCGTGTATTCGACCCGGACCGACCCGCGCCGGGCCTGACGCAGCACCCCATCGGTTACGGTCATCGTCGCCGCTGACCCGGCTTCGCCGACACTGCCGGAACCAGCGAAGGCGAACAGGCTGTTCGGCCCGCCAGTCGGTACGACGCGATCGACCGCTGCCGCGCCGCCGCCGCCGCCGCCGCCCGTCGCAGGGGGCGTGCCGATCCGTTCGACCGGGGTGCCCGCCGCGCCGGGAGCGGCGAAAACCCCCAGCCCGCGTGCCAGAAACGATCCGTCAAGCACCCGGTAGACAACCCCTGTATGGCTTGCGCCTGCACCAAAGAATGTCCCGAGCACGTCGGAGGTGCATCCGGCAGTGCAGCTTGCAGCGTTAAGCCCGGTGACCGCCGGGCTGCCGAAGAAACTTCTCCCATCGGCACCGATCTGCATCCCGCCATTGCCGGGATTGGCCGCGCCGCCCGCTGTCGCGATGCGCCAGGCGCGGTCGGAAATCGCCACGTTGAAATCAATGCCGACCCGGCGCGTGGCAAAATCCACCGCCAGTGCGCCGCTGAAGCTGCCCGGATCAACCGTGCCGGTGTTGGTGGTGGGCCGGGTGCCGCCGATCAGGTTGTAAGTGACCGTGCCTGCGGTCGGCAGGTTGGTGGCGGGGATTCCCAGCACGGTATGGATACCGGTGCGCGCGACATCGCCCTGCGCATTGGGCGGATCGAGGAACCGCGCCCATGCCACCGCCCCTGCGATACTGCCCGCCTCAGTGCTCGCATCGGCCAGCGCGCCGAGACCTGAGCCAGCCCCGAGATTGTTGGTGTAGCCTGAAATCCGGCCGTTGGCATCGAACATCGCAGTGGCGTTGCTCCAGCTGGCAATGCTGGTTGCAGGCTGGCCGGGCCGCGACGAGACAACGGTAAGGCCCGTCACCGTCCCGGAAAAGGCCGGAGGTGGCGGGGGCGGCGGCGGGGGCGGCGCGGTGCCAAGCCCGGCCAGCGCAGTGCCGCTGGTGCCGAACACCGCCGAGCCGGAAATGAAGCGGATCGCATTCACATCCGAGGCATCGTTGAGGAACCACACGAGCCCTGCGTAAGCGCCCTGATCCCCGAACAACCCGCCCTCGACACTGCTGGCGCAGGCATTGGCCCGCGTGCAGGCGGTGCCTGCGGTTGCCCGCGCCGCAAAGAAGCCCCGGAAGCGCCCGTTGCCATCGACGCTCATCCCGCCGTTGAGCGGATCGGCCGCGCCCCCTGCGGTGCCGGTGGCGAAGGTCGTCCCGTTCGAACTGACCTCGAAATCGAGGCCGACACGTGGGGCCGCTCCGCCAAAGGCGACAGCAAGGTTGCCGGTGAAGTAGCCCTCGGTCCCCGGTGCCAGACCGCGCTCGGTGGGGGCTGCACCGCCGACCAGACGATAGCTGACAAGCCCGGTCTGCGGCAGCACCCGTGCGGGCACGCCAGCGACCATGTTGATCACGAAGTTGCTGCCCTGCGTGCCGTTGCGATCGAGATAGCTGGTGAAGGCGACCGCATCGCCAAAGCGTCCGGCTGCGGTGACTTCCCAGCCGCGCTGGTCATAGGCCCCGCCGGGCTGCCCTGCGACAGCAAAGGTCGTGCCGTTCACCTGCGCATTGGTAATGCGGCCATCTTCGCTGACCGAGATGGTTGCCTGTGTGAGCGTGTCGCTGCCCCCGCCGAACGATGCGAGGAACACCGCGCCCGAAAACTGCGTCGCGAGTGCAGGCGGATTGCCGCCGCCCGTCCCCCCGCTGCCCGGAAGCCCGGCGAACAGATCGGGGTTGCCGCCGCCCGCCAGATAGACCGCATAGTCGCGCCAGAACGCCGCCAGATCGCCAAGGAACCGCCCGGTCGCCCCGGCCGCTTCCAGCGCGGCGAGATAGTCGCGGATCTGATCGGGGGTGAGCAGGGTATATCCCGAAGGCACTCCGCCAGCGAGCAGGAAATCGAAAAAAGCCCTGAGATCGTTGGCATATCCGGCAAATATAACGGCCGGAAGCCGCGCAAAGGCATCGAAACTCCCGCCGCCTGCCACGAAGGCTGCATATTCGGCAAAGAACGCCGCGCGCCCGCCAAGGAACCGCTCGAGCGCGCCTGCCGCCGTCAATTCCAGCAGCCACGCCTGCAAGGTCGCAAGATCCACCGCGGTGAATTCCGAAGGCAGACGCCCGCCAGCAAGGAACGTGAAATAGGCATCGAGCTGCGCGGCATAGCCGGTGAAGATGTTGAAGGGCAGGCGCGCGAAGGCATCGAAATTGCCGCCCGCTGCCACAAAAGCGGCAAATTCAGCGAAGAACGCGGCGCGATCACCAAGGAAGCGGTCCAGCGCGCCTGCTGCCTGAAGCTCCAGCAACCACGCCTGCAAGGTGGCGGTATCGGTCTCAGTGAATTCCGAAGGCCGCCGCCCGGTGGCGAGAAAGGCGAAGTAGCCATCTAGCCTGCTCGCATAGCCGGTGAAGATGTTGAAGGGCAGGCGCGCAAAGGCATCAAATCCGCCGCCCGCTGCCACGAAGGCTGCATAATCGGCAAAGAACGCCGCGCGATTGCCCAGAAACCGCTCCAGCGCGCCTGCCGCCTGCATCTCCAGCAGCCAGGCCTGCAGCGTGGCGATATCGGCTTCAGTGAATTCCGAAGGCCGCCGTCCGGTTGAAAGGAAGGCGAAATAGGCATCGAGCTTTGCGGTGTAGCCGGTGAAGATGTTGAACGGCAGGCGGCCAAAACCGTCCACCGTGCCGCCTGCGCGCAGGAAGGCGAGATAATCGGTGTAGAACCCGGCACGTTCGCCCAGCACTGTGGTCAGAAGGCCGGTGCTGGCAAGCGTTTCAAGATGGCTACGCAAGGTCGCCTGATCGAGCGCGGCGTATTCGCTCGGGCGGCGACCGCTGGCGAGGAAGGCGAAGTAATCGCCCAGCACCACCCGGTACTGGCCCGCAAAGGCCAGCCCGCCATTGGCGAGAAAGGCTTCCACCAGCGCACGGTCGGCCGTGCCCAGCTGCACCACCATCCCGCTGTCGCGCAGGAAAGCAATGGTCTGCGCCAGCGTCGCCTGGCTTGCGCCAGCGAAGGCCGCAGGGTCCCCGCCGCCGCGCACAAAGCTGAAATAGGCGATGGTGAGATCGGTGAAGGACCGCGCAAAGGCATCGCGGTTGCCGCCGCTGCCAAGGAAGGCGAGATAGGCTTCGGCCAGCACCCGATCGCGCGCAGCCAGCCCGCCAAAGGCTCCGGTGCGGCGAATATAGGCGAGATAGGCCTCCACATCCTGCGGCCCTGCGCCTGCAAAGGCGCTTGGCAACCCGCCCGAACGGATCAGATCAATGTAATCGATCGCAAAGCGGCTGTAGCTGGCAAGGAAGGCGCTGCCAGCGCCGCCGCCCCCCAGAAAGCGCAGATAGGCGCGGATGATATCGGCTTGAGCGGCCGGAAACGGCGTGCCGCCGTATGCGCCTTCAAGCTGCGCCGCCGCTGACACCAGCAGGGCAAAATCGCCGCTCGGGAAGGTATCGAGCGCAGGGTTGCCTGCCACCGCTTCGATCCGGCGAGCGGCCGCAAGGATATCGCTGCTTGCACCGGCTGCGGCCAGCTGATCTCCGAAGCCGAGCGGCAGCCCGTTGAGCACGGCGGCGACCGGGCCTGCCCCCTCACCGATCGGCAGCACAAGGGCTGCCACCTCGGCGCCCTCATCGCCCGCGCCCGGCTGCGCCTGCGCCGCGTTGGCGATGACCTGCCGCACCCGGCCTGAGCGGCCTGCCACCCGCCACATCTCGCCCGCAGCGAAGCGTTCCAGCGCGCCCGCACGGCCAATGCGGACGGTGCCGGTCAGCGCATGGCCGCTTGCCTCGCCATTGTCGCGCACGGCAAAATTGCCCGCTGCCCCGGCACCGGTGACGCGCCCTTCGACCCCTTCGGGCATCCGCACCACCACCTCACCCGCGCTTGCGGCCGCAACCGTGATCGTGCCTTCATACAGATCGACCGAGCCATCGGCGTTGATCCGGTATTCCGCCGCATCGACAATCGAGACCAGCCCCCCGCCGGTCAGCGCGATCTGGGTGAGCCCGCCGCGCTGATCGATGCGCTGCCCGGTTTCGGGCCGCGCTTCATTGGTGGTGAACAGCAGTTCGTTGGCGGCGAGCGGCGCGTTCAGGGCAAGGCCTGAGGCACCGATCAGCAGCAGCCGTCCCGCGCGGGCACATGGCTTGGCGGAGGCAAGGTTCAAAATGGCAGTCATGGTAAGGCCTCCCCCGGCTGAGGATCAGAATTCGAAGCGTGCGCCGACCGCGATGGTCCAGCGTTCGAAATCGAACAGGGCAATGTTGCTCCAGTTGCGCGAATATGTGGCGGTCGGCTGAAGGAAGAGGCGGTCGGTCAGTGCGACCTTCAGCCCGGCTTGCAGATCGAGCCTTTCGTCCTTGCGCTTCACCAGGAACAGCGGATCGGCGGCGTCATGACGGCGCAGGTCAAAGCCTGCACCAGCGACCATTGCGATACGCTTTGCCACCGGCACTTCGGCGCCCAGATTGACCGCGCCAAAGGCAAAGGAGAGATTATCCCCCGCTGCGCGCCGCGTTTCTTCCTTGCCGCCCGTGATGTTGACGACAAACAGCTTGCCCACAATCCCGACCCCGGCGGAATAGCGGTCGGCATCGCGCAGCGGATCGCCATCGAAATCGAGCCGGTTCCACCCGGCTGAAACCGTCACCGCGCGGCCTTGAGAAAGCGCCTTGGTGTATTGCCCGGTTACCCCCAGCGAACTGCGAAAGCCCCGGTCATCCAGCCAGAATTCCTGCGCCTGCACCGAAAGCGAGACCACATCCTGATTGGCAAAGCTGTGGGCGTAGCCTGCGGTCGCAGTCAGCGCGGCCTGATCGAACTGGCTGCTGTTCCAGTTGTCCCGCCAGTTGCCCAATACAGAGGCAAACAGGCGGTCCTGCCGCCCGATCGCCGTAACGCCGGAAATCCCGGCGGTCAGATCGGTAAACTCGTCATCCTGCGCCACTGCGCCCGCGCCAAGCTGGCCGGGGCCGAGGAAGCTGAACAGCGGGATGACGATGGAATTGAGCTCGGTCGCGGTGTTGATGTTGCTGTCATGTCCGATCCGCGCATCGACAAAGCCGCTGACATCCGATCCGCCGCCGCGGATCTGCTTCTCGAGCCCGCGCACGAAGCCGGTGAAGCGCTGGCGCACCGGATCGGGCAGGCTGGGGTCATCGACCACGGTGGCGAATTGTTCGCGGGCGGTATCGATATCGCCCGCCAGCGCATAGGCTCGGGCCAGCTCGGCGCGGGCGGCCGCATTGGCGGGCTGCACCGCCAGCACGCGCTGCAAGGCGATGATCGCCTCGCCGTAATGCGCGCTGTCGAGCGCGGCGATGCCGAGTGCGTAATCGAAGGCTGGATCGCCGGCGCGGGTGGATGTTTGCGCGGCAAGGGCTCGGTAATCGGCCTCCGCCCGCGCACGCGATGCCTCAGCGTCAGCGGGGGAAGGCGCAGGCGTAGCTTGTGCCAGAGCTGCCGTGCTGGCTCCCGAGGCCAGCAGCAGGCCGATGCCGAACACCGCTGCACGCTGCCATGTGGTTGATATTCCGGTCACTTGCTCTTGCCCCCAGATCATCTCGGATGAGCCGGGAGGTTGGCCCGCAGGTGCCGCCAAGCCAATTTACAAACAGGGTCAGCAAAATGACAAATGCCGTTAGGCCGCTGCAAAGGGGCTTAGTTGATCCGCAAGCGCAGCTGCACCTGCATCTGTCCCTGTCCTGCGCCCGAAGGCAGGGTGCCCTTGGGATTGAGACACACATAGCGCACCTGCGGATCATAGCCTGTCACAGGGCTATAGGTGCACTGCGCCAGCGATTGCGGCGCGGCTGTCGCATTGGAAAAGCGCAGGTCGGTTGCCGGGTTGAACGTCAGCGAAGGCGCGCCCGCACTGAACCCGACAATCCCGCCCATTGTCGGCGTGACCGCATTGAAGAAGCTGGTCTCGGGGCTGATCGCAATCACGGCAAAGACGCTGTCCGCATCGGTGCTGCCGGTGCCGCCATTGGTGATTGTGGTGGTCAGCAGCACATCATTGCCGGGCGCGGCGAAGGGGTTCCCGGCTGGCGGATCGAAAACCTCAGAGGTGATCACAACCGCCAGCTGCGCAACGCCGTCAGCTGTGGCGACGGCGGAAAACTCCGAGGTTATATCGACCGTCCCGCCCGATGTCCGGCGCCCGGTGGTGGCGGAGATGATATCACCGATGCTGACCGGTTCGAGCGTGGCAAGCGTGCCGGTAAAGCTCTGCACGCCCCCGCCATGGGCGATGTTGACATGGCCAAGGAAGCGTTCGCCCTCGCCAAAGCCGGTGGGATCGGCAGCGGTGCTGGCGAAAAATTCGATCCGGTATCCGGCTGGAGCGGCAGGCGCATCGAGCCGGAAATTGTAGGCCAGTTGATTGGGGCCAGTGACGACCGCACGGATCGCTTCGGGGAAGTTGAGCAGCTCGTTGGCGCCACTGTCCCCATCACCTGCATCATTGGCCGTTACGCCATTGTCGCCCAGATCAATGCCCAGCAGCCCGTTGGCAAAAATGCGGTTGCTGACGAGCGCGACGCGCGTCGAGTCCAGCACATAGACGCCATTGCGGGTGTTGTTGCGAAAGGTGTTGCCGATCACCTGCAGATTGCTGCCAGTCGAGGTTACGCGCATCCCCGAACGCGCACTGAAGGCGATAAGATTGCCTTCGCCCGCATTGCTCCCGCCGATCAGCACATTGCTGTACCCGCGCGGATTGCCGCCGATGTAGATCAGGTCCTCGACATTGCCCGAAACAATCTGCGAGACCCCGTCGGCCCCGACACCCAGATTGTTGCCCTGAATGATGATGTCGGTGGCGGTGGTGTTCCAGAACTCTGTAAGCGAGGAGGTATAGCCGCCCACCACATTGCCGCGGATGGTGATGGCCGAATAGGTGCCGTTGTCGAAAACGATGGCATCGCGGCGGCTGCTGGCCTCGCTCTGGCCGCCGTACACGGCCACATTGCCGCTCGCGTCGGTGCCGATGTAGTTGCCATTGATGGTGACGTTGCTGACAGTGCCGCTGCCGAAAATACCCCGCCTCAGATTGCCGCCGATCACATTGCGCCCGGCGGCCGTGCCATTGCCGATGGTGATGTTGCTGACATTGTCCAGCGCGATCCCGTGATCGGCATTGGCCACGGTTGAACCTGCGATCGTCACGGGCTGGATAAGGTTGCCAAGGATCATGACATTGGTGGAATTGGCCAGCACGCGGATGCCGTCGCTGCCATTGCCGCCGATGCTGTTGCCCTGCCCCGGCGCGCTGCCGCCGATGGTGATGTTGCTGGCGCCTTCAATCCAGATGCCGCGCATGGTGCTGCGAGCAATCGTGTTGCCGCTGATCTGGATATTCGAGACAGCTTGCAGCACGATTCCGTCACGGCTTGCGGCAATTTCATTGCCATCGGTGGCCGCAAGCCCGCCGATCAGGGCGTTGGTGATGCTGCCGGACGGGAACAGGATCGCGGCATTGTTGGAGCCGTTGAGCAAAAGCGCGCCGAGCGTGCGATTGAAGCCGATACGATTGCGCTGGATACGGACAAGATCGGTTGCAGGGGAGATCGCATCGTCGGCTTCCAGCACGATCCCTGCGCCATTGCCCGCAATCAGATTTTGCGTGATATCGCGCCAGCTGGCTGGGCCAAAGAAGTGGTTGATCGCGGTGCCATTGGCACGCGCAGCCATCCCAGCCGGGTCAGTGCCGATGAAATTGCCGCGAATGGCCGTGTCAGTGCTGCCGGACGCGGTCACGATTGCGGCAACACCATTGCCCGAAATGACATTGCCTTCGCCCGCGGCCAGCCCGCCGATCCGCGCGCCCGAACCAAACACAAACACGCCCCGCGCATTGCCGAGCGTGGTGCCGTTCGCCCCGAGCCCAAGGTAGGTGCACTGAACACTGGCGGCTGAACTTGCCGCCTGAAGTTCAACGGCGTTGTCGAAACCGGTCAAGGACAGGCCGCGCACGGTCTGGTTCGCCCCTGCAAGCCGCAGTCCGGCAAAGCTGGACCCGCCAGTCAGATTGATGCGCAGGTCATGGCCGCCCCCCGCCCACAGATCGCGGCACACAGAGCCTGCCTGCGTGGTGCCATCGATCACGGTGCCGTTGTCGGTAAGGTCAGGAAGGGCGCTGGTTACCGTGATCGTGTGCGGGCCCGCACCGGGGATCGCAAAGCTGATCGTGTCCGCACCCGGATTGCTGTTGGCAAAGCTGATCGCCGCACGCAGCGACCCTGTGCCGCTATCGTTGGTGTTGGTTACGATCCGCGGGTCGGCGGGCTGGAGCGCGAAAAGCCCCATCGCCCAGCCACCCAGAAGCGGGAACGAGTAGCTCATGGTCGTGCTGATGGCGCCGCCAGCCCGCACGCTCCCTGCACCGATGACATCGGCGGTATTCAGGACATTCCACAGGCCGGGCGGGGCGCTACCCGGCAGAATCGGAGAGCGGCGGGTCGGGAAAGAGGGTAGATTTCGGGGGTCGCCG
>JAGKSZ010000264.1 GCA_018991295.1 Porphyrobacter sp.
CTTCCGGATTGACGTAGATCAGCCCCATCTGGATTGCGGCAAGCGGGTTTTCGAGCGCGCGGCCTTCCTTGGGGTGGATGCGGGTGGCAACGCCCTCGTTGACCCACTGTTCCTCGGTGCCCCAATAGACGCTTTCCGGCTCGAACACGTCGGCGCGGCCACCGCCAAAGCCGAACACCGGGCCGCCCATGCTTTCGATGGCGACATTGCCGGCGAGGATGAACAGGTCCGCCCAGCTGATGTTCTTGCCGTATTTCTGCTTGATCGGCCACAGCAGCCGGCGCGCCTTGTCGAGGTTGCCGTTATCGGGCCAGGAATTGAGCGGCGCAAACCGCTGCTGGCCGCTGCCCGCACCGCCGCGCCCGTCGCCGGTGCGATAGGTGCCCGCTGCGTGCCATGCCATGCGGATGAAGAAGGGGCCATAATGCCCGTAATCGGCCGGCCACCACGGCTGGCTGTCGGTCATCAGCGCGGTCAGATCGGCCTTCAATGCATTGTAATCGAGCGCGTTGAAGGCTTCGGCATAATCGAAGTCCTCGCCATAGGGATTGGCGCTGCGCCCGCGTTCCTTGAGGATGTCGACCTGCAAGGCCTCGGGCCACCAGTCGCGGTTGGTGCGGCCCAGCAGGCTGCGCATTTCGCTGCTGCCGTGGAACGGGCAACCGCCGCTCATCTCTCCGGTTTTTGCGTCCATTGGATGTGTCTCCTCTCACAGGTTTGAAACCAGACTCGCGCCCTTACGCGTAGCCTATGGTGAGAGAATGACGCTTTCGGGATGGTGCGTCCAATCGATTAATGCGGAGGGTTTGATTGAGAGGGGCGATTAGTGGGGGCATGAAAAAGGGCGGGCCGTTTCGGGCCCACCCCCAGCCCCTCCCGCCCGCGGGAGGGGCCGGGGTGGGCACGTGCCTTAAGCCGCCTGCGCCACGTCCTCGACCGGCTCGTTGCGGATCAGGAAGTCGAAGGCGCCGAGGCCCGCCTTCGCGCCTTCGCCCATCGCGACGACGATCTGCTTGTGCGGCACGGTGGTGCAATCGCCCGCGGCATAGATGCCGGGGATGTTGGTCGCGCCGTGATCGTCGATCACGATTTCACCGAACTTGCTGAGTTCGAGGTCGGTTTCGCGCAGCCATTCGGTGTTGGGAACGAGACCGATCTGCACGAACACGCCTTCCAGCGCGATGCGGCGTTCCTCGCCATTGGCGCGGTCCTTGACGATAAGGCCGCTGACCTTGCCGCTTTCCCCGAGGATTTCGGTGGTCTGACCATTGGTGATGATCTCGACATTCGGCATCGAGCGCAGCTTGCGCTGGAGCACTTCATCGGCGCGCAGCTTGGTGTCGAATTCGACCAGCGTCACGTGGCCGACGATCCCCGCAAGGTCGATCGCCGCCTCGACGCCCGAATTGCCGCCGCCGATCACCGCGATGCGCTTGCCCTTGAACAGCGGGCCATCGCAGTGCGGGCAGTAAGCCACGCCCTTGTTGCGATACTCGGCCTCACCCGGAACGCCGAGATTGCGCCAGCGCGCGCCGGTCGAGAGGATCAGCGAACGCGCCTTGAGGCTCGCGCCATTGGCCATCACGACCTCGTGATAACCGCCCACGTCCTTGGCGGCGCGCAGCTCCACCGCGCGCGCCAAGTCCATCAGATCGATATCATATTCGCCGACATGGCTCTTGAGGCTGTCGGTCAGCTTCGGCCCTTCGGTGTAAGGCGTGCCGGGGAGGTTCTCGATCCCCAGCGTATCCATCAGCTGCCCGCCAAAGCGTTCAGCCGCGATGCCGGTGCGAAAACCCTTGCGCGCAGTATAGACCGCCGCTGCCGCGCCCGCCGGGCCGCCGCCGATCACCAGCACTTCAAACGGGGCCTTGAGGCTGAGCTTTTCGGCCTGCTTGGCATCGGCGTTCTTGTCGAGCTTGGCGAGGATTTCGGCCAGTTCCATCTTGCCGTTATAGAACGGCTCGCCATTCAGGAAGGTCGCCGGGACCGCCATGATGTCGCGGCGCTCGACTTCGTCCTGGAAGGTGCCGCCTTCGATCAGGGTGGCGGTGATGCGCGGGTTTTCGAGCGCCATCAGCGTCAGCGCCTGCACCACATCGGGGCAGTTATGGCACGACAGCGAGAAGAACATCTCGAAATGGAAATCGCCCTCAAGCGCGCGCACCTGTTCGATCAGGTCCGCGTCCACCTTGGGCGGGTGCCCGCCGGCCCACAGCAGCGCGAGCACAAGCGAGGTGAATTCGTGCCCCATCGGCAGGCCCGCAAAGCGCACCCACTTTTCCGCGTCCGACGCGCGGCGGATGACGAAGCTGGGCTTGCGCGCATCGGTGCCGTCAAACCGCGCCGTCACCAGATCGTGGAGCAATGCGATCTGTTCGATCAGGGCCCGCGTCTGGCGCGACTTTTCGCTGTCATCGAGGCTGGCGACCAGTTCCACGCCTTCGCGCAAGTTTCCAAGATAGGTCTTGAGCTGGGTCTGCATGGCAGCATCGAGCATGGGAAGCCTCCGGGCGCTGGGCGCGCTCTGATAGGGGAAGAAGAGAGGGGGTAACACGGGACCGGACATCGCCGCCCACAAAGGGGGGGGGAGGGACGGTGGGACATCCGGTCCCGGCTACGACCCGAGGGCTCTTTTGAATGGCTCTCGGGATTTGCAGCTGGCGCGCGGGCCTGAGGGGGAGTGGCCGCGCGCGCCTGCCGGTCTGGTTAGATCTTGCCGACGAGATCGAGCGAAGGGGCCAGCGTGTCGCTGCCTTCTTCCCACGCCGCCGGGCAGACCTGACCGGGGTTGGCGCGCACATACTGGGCGGCCTTGATCTTGCGGGTCAGTTCGTTGGCATTGCGGCCCACGCCTTCGCAGGTGATTTCCATGATCTGGATCACGCCATCGGGATCGACCACGAAGGTCGCGCGGTCAGCAAGGCCCACGCCTTCACGCAGCACGCCGAAGTTGTTCGACAGCACGTGGTTCTGATCGCCCAGGAACGGGAAGGTCAGCTTGCCGATCTTGTCCGAAGTGTCGCTCCACGCCTTGTGGCTGAAGTGCGTGTCGGTGCTGACGGCGTAAACTTCCACGCCCATCGCCTGAAGGGTGGCGTACTTTTCGCCCATGTCTTCCAGCTCGGTCGGGCACACGAAGGTGAAATCGGCCGGGTAGAAGAAGAACACCGACCACTTGCCCGCGAGATCCGCGTCGGTGACGGTGAAGAAGTCCTTGCCCTTCTGGAAGGCGGTGGCGGTGAACGGCTTAAGGGTCGAACCGATGATACCCATGGGAGTTTGTCCTTTTGGTGGGTGGTTGAGAGGTTGATCTGACGCTGCCCAAATAGTGTTTTTTGCGCTGCACAAAAGTGGATTGTTGCGATTGCACAAATCGCTTTTTTCAATCGGCGGGGAAGGAACCAATCGGATTTGGCTGTCAGGAGCACGCTGCGCTTGGTCTGCTTTTGGGGATGGCGATGGATCTCGCGATGGTCGGAAATGGGTGGAATTCAGACCGTCTACTCATGTGAATGAAGGCCGAGAAAGCAGACGTCGCAACGCTCAGGCTCTCATTGCGCTCAGCGACTCAAATGAGATCGTTGATCCAAGGTGCGATGGAATCAGCATCGGGTCGCCGCGTGACGACAATCGGACCCTTGCGCCGTAAACGGCTACATTCTCAAAGTCAGCTTCATCGCATTGAAACCATATTGGATATACAAGGCATGATGAACATGACAGCCATACTTCATGCACTCATAGCGACGCTCTACCAGAACCAATATGTGGTTGCGCGGCGGCTTCTGGATGATCCCACCGATATTTCGCTCCATTCCGATATTCCAAACGGTGCGCCTCTGATACAATGGCTTAGCCATAGCGACGACGATGAAGTCTTCGAAATATTGGACGCACTCGGCTTTCTAGAAAGGGAAGTTGGCAAGGGGTCATACGATTACCATGACCATGCGCTGAAACTCAGCTATCCAACACTGCGCGAGCAACTTGCTAATGAACCTCTTCCTGAATTTCTCAGCGAGCAAGTATTGGTCGGGTGCTTCATACAACATGCGGCGAGCATGGACAGATTCAACATCATTGGAGATGTGCGCCTTGCCGGCCTGCCAACACACAAAGATTGGTTTGCGGTTCCCAGCTATTACATCGAAGCGGTGCGCGAAATAGCCGCTATGGGCTACTGTCGAATTTCGGCTGACAAAGCCAATTGGCTGCCTGCTGTATCAACGATTATGGAGACGCGAGGTTATTGGATTGGCGACCGCACTGCGGATGAAGTCCATCAGGAGACTCTAAAGTCGATCTGGGAAACCATGCCGGGCAAGCTCAAGCAAAGCCTCCGTGATGAACAAGGGAAGGTCAATGCCTTGACGCTCGCGTGGGCGATGGGCGAGTTCTGGTCCAGTGAGGATGGTTGGAATGCGCACCCTCTTCCCGCTGGGGATGAGTTCCACCTGCAAGGCGGACACCTCCCAGACGCGATCCAGATTGTTAAAATGGTCGAGGAAGGTCGACTTCCGGGGCCCGAGAAGTAGCGGCCAGATGACCGCTTCGGGGTCGCTTGCAGAACGTCCGCTTTTGGCCGGAACAAGGCTGAATCCGCCATCTCCAATCGCCTCCCCGGACTTGATCCGGGGCCCCGCTGACTTGCTTATGGCGGGCCAGTCGAGGCGAGGAAGCGGGATCCCGGGTCAAGCCCGGGAAGGGGCCGAGGCTTTTGGCGGGCTGATGCTTGCCCAACCAACGCGCGTTCCTGCCGCGCTACCGTCTACGCTACTTGAGCGCGTTTTTGCCGCGCTACCGCTTACGCTACTTGAGCGCGTTTTTGCCGCGCTACCGCTTACGCTATTTGAGCGCGGTGCAGCAGCTTGTGATCGGCCAGCACCAGCGCCATCATCGCTTCGACCA
>JAGKSZ010000035.1 GCA_018991295.1 Porphyrobacter sp.
CCACAACACCTTCGAGATCACCGACGGGCTCGAGCTGACGCCCGGCGCGCGCTACGTGGGGGAGCGCAAGACCGGCAGCTTCACCCAGCCGTTCAACAACAACCGGATCTGCCCGGCTTCGGTCAGCGCGATCGCGGGCGGGCGCATTCCCGCCGCGCTGGTGCCGGCCTTCGTCGCCTTCGGCTGCTTCGGCTTCACCGCGCCGGTCAACCTGCCGGCCGCGCTGCCCGCCCCGGGCTTCCTGCCGCTGGTGCGCAGCTTCAACACGCGCTTCAGGGACGAGGAGCTGATCTACACCGCCAACCTCAACTACGCGATCAACCCCGACGTGAACGTCTATGCCGGCTTCACGCACGGCTTCAAGGCAGGCGGCATCAACCTCGACAGCACGGCGGCGGTGCGCGGCCAGGATCCGGTGTTCGCTTCCGAGATCGTCGATTCCTACGAGGTGGGCATCAAGAGCCGCTTCCTCAACGATGCGCTGACGGTGAACCTCGCGGCCTTCCACATGGACTTCACCAATTTCCAGGTGCTCGAGTTCACGGGAACGGCCTTCGAGACCTTCAACGTGCCGATCGCCAAGTCCACCGGCGTCGAGCTCGAGGGCTTGATCCGGCCCAACCGCGAGCTGACGATCAATTTCGGCCTCACCGCGCTCAACGCGCGCTATCCGCAGAATTGCGCGGGCACCAACACCACGGTGACGGTCAATTCGCTGTGCGGCTTCGATCTGACCAACGCGCCGCAGATCATCGCGATCCCAGGGGCGAACTGGGAGAAGCCGATCAGCGATTCGGTGGAATTCTTCATCTCGGGTCAGGTCCGGGCCGAAAGCGATCAGCGCACCTCAACCCAGGCGATCGTGCCGCCGACCGTGGCGGCCGGTTCGTCCCAGGCACAGGTGCAGACCGCGGTTGACGCCGCGCCGCTGATCATCGCTGACATCCAGGACGGCAAGGCTTTCGTGAACATGCGGGCAGGCCTGCGCTTTGCCGATGGCAAATATTCCATCGAAGGCTGGGTCAACAACCTCACGGACGAAGTGGTGCGCGGGGTGACCTTCAACACCACGCTGCGCGGGAGCGGCGCTGCCAACTCGCGCTCGGCCTTTACCCTGCCGCCGCGCCAGTACGGCGTGACCCTGCGCGCCAAGTTCTAAGCACGCAGAACCAGTTAGCTCCGAAAACGGAGCGGGAGAGGGGGCGGCTCGGGCGACCGAGCCGCCCTTTCCTTTTTTGTTTTTCGAACCCGCCTCCGCGGGTTCGTCCTCGGCGAGCTTCAGGCCCTGCGGGCCTGATCGCCTGCGGCTCGCGCGCGTGCGCTCGCGGCGCCTTCGGCGCCGAGCTTGCGCTTTCAGCGATGGTGGGGCTGGTACGAAAAAGGCGGCCCGCAGCGGGGCCGCCTCTCAGGTTTCGATCAAAGCGCCGGAACGGTCGCGCCAGCGACCGCAAGGCCGACCGGCCGCCCGCAGCGGGTCCGTAGCGTAGCGCAGGACGTCTAGCGAGGACGTGCCCGCGCAGGCGGGCACGCCAACAAAATCACATCCCCCGCGCGATCACCATCTTCATGACTTCGTTCGATCCGCCGAAGATCCGGGTGATGCGGCTGTCGCGGTACATCCGGGCGATCGGGTAATCGTTGATGAAGCCGGCGCCGCCGTGGAATTGCAGGCACTTGTCAACGACTTCGCCCTGCAATTCGGTCACCCAATACTTCGCCATGCAGGCCGTCGCCACATCGAGCTCGCCCTTCAGGTGGCGGGCGATGCAATCATTGACGAACACGCGCGCGGCGGTGCTGCGAGCCTTGAGATCGGCCATCACGAACTGGGTGTTCTGGAAATCCCAGATCGTCTGACCGAAGGCCTTGCGGTTCTTGACGTAGTCCATCGTGGTTTCGAGCGCCTTTTCGATACCGTTGATCGCGCCCACCGCGATGATCAGGCGTTCCTGCGGCAGCTCGCCCATCAGCTGGTAGAAGCCCTTGCCCTCAACCCCGCCCAGCACGTTTTCGGCCGGCACGAAGACATTGTCGAAGAACAGTTCGGAGGTATCGGCCGCATCCATCCCGATCTTGTCGAGCTTGCGCCCGCGCTCGAAGCCCTCGGCACCTTCAGTTTCGAGCAACATCAAGGAGATACCCTTGGCGCGCTCGGTCGGATCGGTCTTGGCCACAACGATGATGAAGTCAGCGATCTGGCCGCTGGAGATATAGGTCTTGGACCCGCTGATGCGGTAGCCGTTGCCGTCCTTGACCGCCGTGGTGGTGATCGACTGGAGGTCCGAACCCACGCCCGGCTCGGTCATGGCGATCGCGCTGACGAGATCGCCGGAGACGAGGCGGGGCAGGTACTTTGCCTTCTGCTCCTCGGGGCCGTGACGCACGAGGTAGGGCAGGATCACTGTGTTGTGGAGCGAGGCGGCAAACCCATCAACGCCGTGCTTGGCCTGCTGGTCGATGACCACAAGGTCATGGCGGAAGTCGCCGCCGTGGCCGCCGTATTCCGCCGGGACCGACACGCCGAGCAGGCCCGCTTGCCCGGCCTCGCGCCAGAACTCGCGTTCGACCTGACCATCTTCGCGCCACTTCTCGACGCGCTTTTGCGGGGCGTGCTGCTGGTAGAACTTGCCGACCGCATCGGCAAAGATGGCGATTTCCTCATCTTCCATGAAGGCGGGCTGGGGGACGTTGAGGACGGACATTGATCTTACTCTCCTCGTGATAGGCGGGCCTGCTGCCAAAGCGAATGTTTCACGTGGAACACTGGGGCAAGACGGGCCTGAAGGGGGGTCTGGACGGGGTCTGGACGGGGTCTGGAAGGGGTCTGAGGGGGGTCTGGAGCGGCCCGGGTGCATCCCGAGGCCGCTCTGCCAGCCCTTACTTGCCCGTCCAGTTCGGCTTGCGCTTTTCGGCAAAGGCCGCCGCGCCTTCGCGGGCATCGTGGCTGACGAACACCGGCCCGATCAGCTCGCCCTGCTTGGCGTAGCGTTCGTCCATCGCCCAGCCGCGCGATTGCTTCATCACCTGCTTCGACACCTTCACCGCCAGCGGGCCATTGGCAGCGATGCGCGCGGCCAGCGCCTTGGCCGCATCGAGCGCGCTACCATCGGTCACTTCGTTGATCAGGCCGAGGCTGTAAGCGCGGGGCGCATCGATGAAATCGCCGGTCAGCGCCAGTTCCATGGCGATGCGTTCGGGGATCTGATCGGGCAGCATCATCACGCCGCCCGCTGCGGCCACAAGCCCGCGCTTCACTTCGGGGATGCCGAACTTGGCGCCGCTGTGCGCAACCACCAGATCGCAGGCGATCATCAGTTCAAGCCCGCCTGCCAGCGCATAGCCTTCCACCGCCGCGATCAGCGGCTTGGCGGGCGGGGCCTGCACCACCCCGCCGAACCCCCGGCCCGGAACGCTCGGGGATTCGCCGCGCAGGAAGCCCTTCAGATCCATGCCCGAACAAAAGGTGCCGCCCGCGCCGGTGAGGATGCCGACGCGAAGATCATCTTCCGCGTCCAGCCGATCCATCGCTGCCGCAATCGCTTCAGAGGCGGCCTTGGTCATGGCGTTCTTGGCTTCGGGCCGGTTGATGGTGACGATCAGGACGCCATCCTCAACTTGCGTCAGCACTTCGGGTGCAGCGGTATCGCTCACGGAACTCTCTCCCTATCGAAATTGCCATTGCGTTTCGAAACGCAATTCTTGTGCGAGTGGTGCAGCCGGTTTACGGACACGTCAACCGCATTTTCGCTAGAGACGGAGAGGACACCATGGCCGAGGCTTACATCATTGACGCAGTGCGCACCCCGCGCGGGATCGGCAAGCAGGGCAAGGGCGCGCTGGCCGCGTGCCACCCGCAGCATCTGGCCGCCACGGTCCTGAAGGCGATCAAGGACCGCAACAATCTCGATACCAAGACGGTCGATGACGTGATCTGGTCGGTCAGCACGCAGGACGGGATGCAGGCGGGCGACATGGGCCGCATGGCCGCGCTTGATGCAGGCTTCGACATTACCTCCAGCGGCACCACGCTTGACCGGTTCTGCGGCGGCGGCATCACCAGCGTGGCGCTGGCGTCTGCACAGGTGATGAGCGGGATGGAGGATTGCGTTGTCGCAGGCGGCACCGAGATGATGAGCCTGACCGCTGCCATGTCTCAGGAAAAGATGCGCGCCGGGATCAAGCCGCCGATGATGGGCAGCTACAATGCGCGCCTGCAAAAGGTGCACCCCCAATCGCACCAGGGCATCTGCGGCGATGCGATCGCCAGCATGGAAGGCTTCACCCGCGAAGAGCTGGACGAAGTCGGCTACCGTTCGCAGCAGCGCGCCGCCGAGGCGATTGCCGCAGGCCGCTTCGCCAAGTCGGTGGTGCCGGTGGTGGCCGATGATGGCACGGTGCTGCTCGACCATGACGAATATCCGCGCCCGCAGACCACCCGCGAAGACTTGGCCAAGCTGGAACCGGCCTTCCCCAAGATCGCCGATGTGCCGCTCGATGAGGCGGGCACCACCTTCCGCAAGCTGATCAACGCCAAATATCCCGATCTGGATATCCAGCACTTCCACCATGCGGGCAATTCCAGCGGCGTGGTGGATGGTGCGGCAGCCGTGCTGATCACCTCCAAGGACTATGCCCAGAAGCACGGGTTGAAGCCGCGTGCGCGCATCGTTGCCACCTGCAACATGGGCGATGATCCGACGCTGATGCTCAATGCGCCGGTTCCGGCGGCGAAGAAGGTGCTGGCCAAGGCCGGGCTCACCAAGGACGATATCGACCTTTACGAAATCAACGAGGCCTTCGCGGTGGTCGCTGCCAAGTTCGTGCGCGATCTTGAGCTTGATTGGGACAAGGTCAATGTCAACGGCGGCTCGATTGCTTTGGGCCACCCGATCGGCGCGACGGGTTCGATCCTGATCGGCACCGTGGTTGACGAGCTGGAACGCCGCGGCGGTCGTTATGGCCTTGTGACGATGTGCGCGGCGGGCGGGATGGCGCCTGCGATCATCGTCGAGCGGGTCGAAGACTTTGTCGACTAAGGTGCCTGACAACACCCCGGTTATCATCGGGGTGGGCCAGTATTCGGAGCGGGTGGGCGAGCCGGGCTACGCCGCCCTCTCCTATATGGATCTGGCGGGCCGTGCGCTGGCGGGGGCGATTGCGGACAGCGGTGCTTCGGGGTCGGTGGCACAGGCCATCGACACCCTCGCCGCGATCCGCGCCTTCGAAATGTCGCGGCCTGACAGGAAGCCGCCCTTCGGGGCTGCGAACAATGTGCCGAGGGCGATTGCCAGCCGCGTCGGCGCGAACCCGGCCCGCGCGATCCTCACCACCACCGGCGGGCAGACCAACCAGCAATTGGTGGGCGAATTTGCGCAGGCCATTGCGGCGGGGACAAGCCAATGCGCGGTGATCGTCGGCTCTGAGGCGATCTCGACTGTGCTGGCTTTGAGCGCCAAGGGCGAGATTCCCGACTGGTCGGAGGACATTCCGGGCGATTTCGAGGATCAGGGCTTCGGGGTCGAGGAACTGCTGGAGCCCGCCCTGTTCATGCACGGCGCGAGCGGGGCAATCCCGCTCTATGCGCTGGCGGAAAATGCGCGGCGGCACCGGCTGGGCATGGGGCTGGAGCAATACCGGCTCGAAATCGGCCAGCTGTTTGCGCCCTTTACGCGAGTAGCTGCGGCGAACCCGCACTCGGCGGCTCCGGTGGCGCGCACGGCCGACGAACTCGCCACCGTCACCGACAGGAACCGGATCGTTGCAGAGCCCTATCCGCGCATGACGGTTGCTCGCGATCAGGTGAATCAGGCAGCGGCGGTGATTGTCGCCAGCGCCGGTCTGGCGCGGGCTTTGGGCGTGCCGGAGGACAAGTGGGGCCACACCCACGCCGTCACCGCCGCGACCGAGCTGAAGCTCTCGCAGCGCCCCGACCTGGCGGGCAACCCGGCCACCCTTGCGAGCGTCGATGCGGCGCTGGCGCGGGCGGGCAAGGGGATGGGCGACATGGCCTATCTCGATTTCTATTCCTGCTTTGCGATCCCGGTGTTCAACCAGTGCGACCACTTCGGCCTCGCCATTGACGATCCACGCGGGCTGACGCTGACCGGCGGCCTGCCGT
Source organism: Porphyrobacter sp. (assembly GCA_018991295.1). Taxonomy (GTDB): domain Bacteria; phylum Pseudomonadota; class Alphaproteobacteria; order Sphingomonadales; family Sphingomonadaceae; genus Erythrobacter. Next base: position 6,119 of record JAGKSZ010000035.1, read on the forward strand.
TCTTCGGCGGAGCGGGGAACAATTACTCGGCTCACGCCATTGCCGAGGCGGTGAGCCGCGTGCGCGGTGACAGGGGCAGCTTCGCCCTCGTCGGTGCGAATGGCGGCTGGATGAGCAAATATGCCACCGGCATCTATTCGACCGAACCGGCGGATTGGAGCGGCAATGACCGTTTCGCCGTGCTCCCCAAGGCGACGGACAAGGTGCCGGTGGCCAAGGGGCCGGTGGATAGCGCGGTCGTGGAAACCTACACCATCAACCGCAGCCCCAAGGGCGCCGAGGCGATCTTCATCGGCCGCTCGGACGCGGGCGAGCGGGTGGTGGGCAATGCCGACTTGTCAGATGCGGCAACCGCCGAGGCCTTCGAAAGCGGCGAGCCCTTCGGCAAGCGCCTGTCGCTCACGCAGGACGAACGCGGGCGGACGGTGGGTCGGGTCATCTAGGCCTCCCCTCCCGCCTGCAGGAGGGGGGAACTACCGCCGCGCCCCACCCAGAAAATCGAGAGCATCGAAGCCCTCGGGCGCAGCGACTTCGATCACCGGATCATCGCGATCATCGAATTCGGTACGCAGCGCGCGGCTCATGATCGCGTGGCAATGGTAGAGGCAGGTAATGTAGGTGAGTTCGAGGATTTCCTCGTCGCTGAACGCCGCCCTCACCTCGGCAAACAGCGCATCGGGCACGCGCCCGCCGTGGCATACCAGCCGGTCTGCATAGGCCAGCACCAGCCGCTCCTTCGCGTCGAATGCGTCGGAGGTCTGCCACACGGGCAGGGCTGCGATCTTCGCCTCGCTCACCCCCAGCCCGCGCAGGGACTTGCAGTGCTGCGAGAACACGAATTGCGATCCTGTCGCCCACCCCGCCCAGGTCTGGCCCAATTCGCGCAAAGAGGGATCCAGCTTGCGCTCCGGTGAGCGGTAATAGGCAAATCCTTGCGCGGCGTGGCGCAGGGTGTCGGGCGAGTTTGCAAACACCGTCCACCAATCGCCGCGCGTGCCGGTGGCGGTGCCGGGTTCGGCTACCGGATCGCGCTCCCCGAACAATTGGGCGTAGAGCGGCTGGGCGACCTTGGCATCGGCCTCGGCGCGGGGGACTTCGCGAATGCGCGGCATCAGGCGTCCTCCGCCAGAGTGGCAGGCGCATGGCGCACGTCATCGGGCCCGAAGGCGCGGGTGGTGGCAGCAAATTCGAGCATGATGCCATTGGGATCGGTGAAATAGACCGACCGCACGAATACCCTTTCGTGCATCTCGCGTGCATAGCCCGACGGGCTGTCATCGTGGTTGAAGACCATGTGGGTGTGCGGCACGCCCGCTGCGGCCAGCCGGTCCAGCGCTGCCTCCAGTTCGGCCTCCTCCATGTCGAAGGCGAGGTGGTTCATCGAGCCGACGGCCGTTTTCGCATCGAAGGGAAACTTCTTCACCGAGGCGATGCCGGGCGCAGCGGGCGGCGCGTCCTTCCACCAGAAGAACGCCACCGCATTGCCCCCTCCGCAATCGAAGAAGAAATGCTGGCCGCCATCGGGCAGTTCCACCGTCTTGAACAGCGGCATGCCGAGCACTTGCGTGTAGAACCCGGTGGTCGCCGCCACGTCACGGCACACCAGCGCGATGTGGTTGATGCCCTTGGTCTTGAGCATGATGTCTCTCCCTTGCGCCCCGAAGACTGCCGCGATTGTGCCATCAGGGCAAGCCATGCTCCGCCAACGGCCGGGCGCTTGCACGAATCGGCCATTTCGAATAGATGGTTTCAATTGAAACTATTTTGCTGCCATGCCAGCGCCACCGGGGATCACCGCGATGAATGTCCAGAGCCAAGACCTGTTCGATAACCCCGCAGGCCTCGACGGGTTCGAATTCGTCGAATTCTGCGCGCCGGAAAAGGGCATGCTCGAACCGGTGTTCGAAGCGATGGGCTTTACCCGCGTCGCGCAGCACCGTTCCAAGGACGTGCACCTGTGGCGGCAGGGGGGCATCAACCTCATCGCCAATTACGAACCGCGCAGCCCGGCATGGTATTTCGCGCGCGAACATGGCCCGTCTGCCTGCGGCATGGCCTTCCGGGTGCGCGATGCGGCGGCGGCCTATGATCACCTTATCGCCAAGGGCGCAGAGCCCGTCGCGGTGCAAACCGGCGTGATGGAACTGCGCATTCCTGCCATTCGCGGCATCGGCGGCGCGATCTTGTATCTGGTTGACCGTTATGAGGGCGCGGCAGGCGGAAACGGCCTCACCATCTACGACATCGATTTCGAATATCTGCCCGGCGTGGAGCGCCGCCCTGAAGGCGCGGGTTTCCACACCATCGATCACCTCACCCACAACGTCTATGGCGGGCGGATGAAGTATTGGGCCGACTATTACGAGACCCTGTTCAACTTCCGCGAGATCCGCTTCTTCGACATCAAGGGCGAATATACCGGCCTGACCTCCAAGGCCCTGACCGCCCCCGACGGCAAGATCCGCATTCCCTTGAATGAGGAAGGCGAGGGCGGGAAAGGCCAGATCGAGGAATTCCTGCGCGCCTTCAACGGTGAGGGCATCCAGCACATCGCCCTCATCTGCGATGATCTGGTGGCCTGCTGGGACCGCCTGCAAAAGCTCGGCGTGCCCTTCATGACCGCGCCGCCTGCAACCTATTACGAGATGCTGGAAGGCCGCCTCCCCGGCCATGGCGAAGATGTGGACGCGCTCAAGATGCGCGGCATCCTGCTCGATGGAACCACCGAGGGCGGCAGCCCCCGCCTGCTGCTGCAAATCTTCGCGCAGGCGCAGGTCGGCCCGGTGTTCTTCGAATTCATCCAGCGCAAGGGCGATGAAGGCTTTGGCGAGGGCAACTTCAAGGCCCTGTTCGAAAGCATGGAGCGCGACCAGATCCTGCGCGGGGTGCTGAACGTGGAAGAACCGGCGGAGTAACTTTCGCAACCGTCACCCTGAACTTGTTTCAGGGTCCATCGAGCCGCCACGAGCCGTGTTCGATGCTGAGAAATGGATCCTGAAACAAGTTCAGGATGACGAAGAAATGGAGCGCAGGACCATGACCCACCCCGTTGCCCTGTCAGGCATCCACCACGCCGCCTATCGCTGCAAGGACGCGGCAGAGACCGTGGAATGGTATGCCCGCGTGCTGGGCATGACCTACACCACCGCCTTTGCCGAGGATCACGTGCCCTCCACGGGCGAATATGATCCCTACATGCACATCTTCCTTGATGCGGGGAACGGCAACATCCTCGCCTTCTTCGAACTGCCGAACCAGCCCGAGATGGGCAAGGACCCGAACACGCCTGCATGGGTGCAGCATCTGGCGCTGAAAGTGCCTTCGGAAGACGCGCTGCTGGCCGCCAAGGCGCATATCGAAGCGCAGGGCATCGATGTGCTGGGGCCGACGCATCACGGCATCTTCAAATCGATCTATTTCTTCGATCCCAACGGCCACCGGGTGGAACTGGCAGCGGACATCGGCACCCCCGATCAATACGCCGAACTGCTGCGCGTTGCGCCTGTCATGCTGGAGGAATGGTCGCAGACCAAAAAGGCCCCCCGCCACGCTGATTGGCTCCACGAAATTGCGCGGGCCGAGCACGCGGCGAAGTAATTTCGGGAGCCGTCCCCGCACGCCTCCCCGGACTTGATCCGGGGCCCCGCTCCCTTCTTCTGCGTCAAGCGGCCAAGAAAGCGGGGTCCCGGGTCAGGCCCGGGAAGGCGTGGGCATTCAACATTTGATCTGACGCAAAGCCTGATCGCGCCACTTCCCCCACCTTGGGCCATCCAAGAGGGGGAGTCGGCTCCATGCGCATTCTGTTCGTTCATCCCAATTACCGTTCCGGCGGGGCCGAGATTGCCGGGACATGGCCGCCCGCATGGGTCGCCTATCTGTCCGGCCCGCTGCGCCGCGCCGGGTTCGACGACATCACCTTCATCGATGCGATGACCGAAGGCCTTTCGGACGACGAGCTGCGCCAGCGCATGACCGCGCTTCAGCCCGATGTGGTCGGCACGACCGCGATCACCCCCTCGATCTACGCCGCCGAACGCGTGCTGGAGATTGCCGCGCTCCATGTGCCGCAGGCGGTGCGCGTGCTGGGCGGCATCCATGCGACCTTCATGTATGCGCAGGTGCTGGCCGAGGCCCCGCATATTGACGTGATCGTGCGCGGCGAGGGCGAGGAGATTGCGGTCGAACTCTTCACCGCGATTGCGCAGGGCCGCTGGCCCAGCGACGCCCGCGCCATCAAGGGCCTCGCCTTCCGCGAAGGTGACACCGTGATCGCCACCGAAGCCGCCGACACGATCAAGGACATGGCCTCGATCAAGCCCGATTGGAATGTGCTGGACTGGGACCAGTACACCTACATCCCATTGGGCACCCGCGTTGCCATCCCCAATCTTGCGCGCGGCTGCCCGTTCACCTGCTCGTTCTGTTCGCAATGGAAGTTCTGGCGCGATTACCGCGTGCGCGATCCTAGGCACGTGGTCGATGAAATCGAGGAGCTGCACGAAAAGCACGGCGTCGGGTTCTTCATCCTTGCCGATGAAGAACCGACCATCAACCGCAAGGCCTTCATCAAGTTCTGTCAGGAACTGATCGATCGCGGCCTGCCAGATAAGGTGAAGTGGGGCATCAACACCCGCGTCACCGATATCTACCGCGACAAGGAATTGCTGCCCTTCTACCGGCGCGCAGGCCTCGTCCATGTCAGCCTCGGCACCGAGGCGGCGGCGCAGATGAAGCTTGACCGGTTCAACAAGGAAACCAAGGTCGAGGAGAACAAGCAGGCGATCAAGCTGCTGCGCGATGCGGATATTTTCGTGGAAGCGCAGTTCATCGTCGGTCTGGATAACGAGACGCCTGAAACGCTGGAGGACACCTTCCAGATGGCGTGGGACTGGCAGCCCGATCTCGCCAACTGGGCGATGTATACGCCCTGGCCCTACACGCCCTTGTTCGAGACGCTGAAGGATCAGGTCGAGGTTCATGATTTTTCAAAGTACAACTTCGTCACTCCGATCATGAAGCCTGCGGCGATGGAGCGCGGGGAGCTGCTCGACGGGGTGATGAAGAACTACCGGCGGTTTTATATGCGCAAGGCGCTGTTCCACTATCCGTGGCGCGGCACGGGCTTCCGGCGGCGCTACTTGCTGGGGTGCCTGTGGGCGTTCCTGCGGGCCGGGTTCAAGCGGACGTTCTATGATCTTGGCAAGGCCGGGTATTGGGGGCCGCAGACCAAGAAGCAGCTCGATTGGCACTTCGACGAAAGCCGTCAGGTCGCCGCCGACGCTGCGACCGACTGGCAGACCAATGCCGACAAGGCCGCACAGGCGGCCGAGCGCCGCGAGGCGGTGCGCGGGCAGATGAAGGAGCGGGGTGAAGAACGGCGCCGGGATCGGATCAATGTCGATTGAGGCGCGCATTCTCCCCCGCCGCCGCGCCGAGGCGCTGATCGGGCCGAACGCGGTGCTCAAGACGGTGGAGGTGATGGAGGAACGGCTCGGGCCTGCCGAAACCGCCGCCATCCTTGGCGATGCCCAGATCACGCGGTTGCCCACGGGCGCGCACATGATCCCCGAGATCGAGGCGCTGCGCCTGCATCGCTGGCTGGCGCTGCATGATCCGATGGGGGCGCTGGCGATTGCCGAGGAAGCGGGCGCGCGCACGGCCGATTACATCATCGCCAACCGCATCCCGCGCATGGTGGTGTGGCTGCTGCGCCGCCTGCCCCCGGTGCTGGCCGCGCCGCTGCTGATGGCCGCGATCCGCAGGCACGCCTGGACCTTCGTGGGGGCAGGCGCCTTTGCCGCGCAGGATGCCTGGCGCTTTACCATCGACCGTTCCGGCGCGCAGGATTGCATGATGCCGCCGGTCAGCCTGTTCCATTGGTATGCCGCCGTTTTCACCCGGCTCTACCGAATTCTGGTTGCAACCGATTGCACTTGTCGGCTGCATACAATCACACCCGCCGTTCCCGGTGCTAGTGTCCCCTTGTACATTATCAGCCGCGATTAGCGGTCTCGCCTAACGGGGAAATGTCCAGCGGTTTATTTTGCGCATGTCCGTTGACTCGGTTCGGGCGCGCAAATATCCCATCGGCCATCGCCGTCCCGGGTACCCACCGGGAGAAGGCAGACCATAGCAGTTCCGGGGGGAAGCTGAATGAAGTTAGGTGCAGTCCGTTTTGGCGCCATTGCGTCGCTCGTGGCCATCGCCACCGCAGCCCCGCTTTCGGCACAGTCCAACGGCCAGTCTGCCAATGATCTTCGCCTTCCAGACCCGAAGCCCGCCGAAGATGCGCGCGGCGTCCGGGTTGAACGCGATGCGGGGATGAAGGCGACCTGTCCTTTCGATGACAGCCCGCTCAAGGTCACGCTCAGCAACGTCACCTTTGGCGATTCGCGCGGCGGTGTTCTGTCCGACAAGCTTGCCCGCTCGCTCGCGAAGGTCAGCGTGCCGCAGGGCGAACAGCCGATTCGCGTGATCTGCGAAGTGCGCGATGCCGCCAATGCCGCGCTGCGCGCCGATGGCTGGATTGCCAGCGTGCAGGTGCCCCAGCAGGACCTGAAGGGCACGTTGCGCCTTGATGTGGTATCGGCGCGACTTTCCGAAGTGCGGGTCAACGGCAACCCCGGGCCGTACCGCGATGCGCTGTCCAAGGTGCTGGGCCCGCTCCAGCAGCTTGATCCCCTGAACGAACGCGATGCCGAGCGTATCCTGCTCAAGGCCTTCGACATTCCCGGCCTCAAGGTCAGGCTGTCGCTGGCGCCTTCGGGCGAAGGGCCGGGCATTGTGGTGGGCAACCTTGCGGTCGAATTCGAACGCTTTGCCGGGGTCTTCAACCTGCGCAATTACAACGCCCGCTCGATCGGGCGCGAAACCGCCTTTGCGCGGGTCGATGTGCACGGCATCACCGGCCTGTCCGACCGCACGTTCATCGGCGGGCAGACGACCTTCGATTTCGATGAGCAGCTGATCCTTCAAGGCGGCCATGAATTCGGCCTCGGCAAGAGCGGCACGCGCCTTGGCGCGCAGTTCACCTATGCCCGCGCCCGGCCGACGATCCAGAACCTCGATCTGGAGACGGTCACCAAACTCGGCAATATCGCGCTCACCTATCCGCTGGTGCGCACGCCGCTGAAGGCATCGAACATTTCGCTGGGCTTTGATTACCTCGATCAGAACACGACCGTGGGGATCGTCGATCTGTCCAAGGATTCGCTGCGCACCCTGTATCTGCGCGCCGATACGCAGGGGCGGCGCACCCGGATCGACCGGTCGACCTGGCTTGCCTATTCGGCCTTTGCCGAAGTGCGCAAGGGCGTGGACGTGTTCGACGCCACCCAGTTCGGCGGACTGTTCGGCTTTGCCGAGACCAACGGCATGTCCGCCTCGCGGCCCTATGGTAACGCCGAGGCGCTGGTGGTGCGCGGGGGCTTTGATGCCACCGCCTTCCTCAACGAAACCTTCGATCTGCGTGCGCGGGTGGAAGGGCAGTGGACCGATGATCCGCTGCTCAACTTCGATGAATACTCGATCGGCAACCTCAGCATCGGCCGTGGCTATGATCCGGGCGCCAACAGCGGCGACCGCGCGATCGGGTTTTCGGGCGAAGCGGGCGTGACGGTGATCGATAATCCGGCCAGCCGCCTGCGCGTGCAGGGCTTTGCCTTCTACGACATCATCAAGCTGAAAAACCTCGATCCCTTTACCCCTGCGCCCGAACGCACGCTCGCGTCGGTTGGTGGCGGGGTGCGGGCCTACTTCGGCAGCGGGCTTACCGCCGAAGTGACCTATGCCAAGCCGCTTGACCGCGCCCTGGCGATCGACGCCGAGAAACCGCCGGAACGCGTGCTCTTCTCGCTGACGACCCGCTTCCCCGCACTGTTCCGTTAAGTCGCTGCGGCGACAGGAGAATTCGACATGGCTAACGCGAACCGTAACCTTCGCTCGAGCATGCTGCTTTCCACCGCTCTGGCCGCGATCGTCGCGATGCCGGGCACGGCCCACGCCCAGCTGGTCACCAGCGGCGATCTGGTCAATGCGATCGACAGCGGCGGCAATCCCGGTCAGCTGACCGTGGTCGACACGTCAGCCACCCGCACCGACATGACGGTGCTGGCGCCCACCGTGATTGCCAACTGGAACCGTTTCAACGTGCCGGTGGGCACCACGGTCAATGTCGCCAACGGCACCGCTAACCCCAGGGCCACGCTGGTCAACCGCGTGATCGGGCCGAACGTGTCCGATATCGGCGGGTCGATCAATGCAGCGGATGTGAACTTCTGGCTGATCAACCAGAACGGCATCCTGTTCGGCGCCAATACCAGCATCAATGCCGCCTCGTTCTTCGCCTCGACGCTTGATGTCACCGATCAGGACCTGTTCGATTTCTACGAAGGCTCGGACCTTGCCGGAAACGGACCGGGCACGCTGAACTTCGGCAGCTCGCTCGGCAACTCGATCAGCGGCGGCGGGCTCAATGCCAGCTTCGTGACCGACGGGACGATGATGTTCGTCTCCGAACAGCTCAATCTTGATGCGACGTTCGATGCGCAGACGGGCGGGGTTGCCTTCGTCACCGCGGCCGATGCCAATGTCACCTTCACCCCCGGAAGCCCGCTCAGCTTCGTGCTGAACGCCGGCACCACCGTGGCTGAGGGCCAGACCATCGCCGGTTCGGTGAAGGGTTCCTCAATCGACTTCCAGATGCTGACCGCAGCTGGCGTGGTGAACGCGCTGCTGAAGGTCGATGCGACGCTCAACGCCACTGCCGCGGCGGCCACCGATACCGGGATCCGCCTGTTCGCCCGGCAGGATGGCATGGCTTCGGTGACGGTCGAAATGACCGGCGGCATTTCCAGCACCGGCCTCATTAATCTGGATACGGATGGCCAGCTTTCGGTGACCTCGGACATCGAAGGCAGCGGTGTCCGCGCGGCGGGCCTTGCAGGCCTCAGCCTCGCCAATATCAACGCCACTGCCGGCAATGTCGATCTGCTGACAAGCGGCAATCTTGTCGCCAAGGACGTCAGGGCTACCGGCAATATCCTCTTCGAAGCCAGCAACACCGGCACCGCGACCTTCGACAGCCTCGTATCGAGCGGTGGGTTTGTTGCCGTCAACGGATCCATTCCCGGCAGCTTGAAGGTCAATGGTCTCACTCAGGGGACATCGGTCATCCTGTTCAGCATCGGTGAGATGACTGTCGGCGATGTGACCGCCACGACAGGCTTTGCGAGCCTCAACGCACAAGGCGGTGCGCTGACGGCTGGCAATGTCGATGCGGCCACGAGTGCCTTCCTGAGAGGCACCTCGATCTTTGCCGGCGATGTCACAGCGCGATCCGGCCTGGCACAACTGCAGTCCGCCGGCGCAATCACCACCACCTCGATCACCTCACTGGCGGGCGGGATCGATGTCGACAGCACGGCGGGCGGCACGCTCAATCTCGGCGTGCTCGATGCGAGCGGGGATATCGCTCTCGATACCACCGGCAACATCATCACCACCGCGATCACGGCTGGCGGCAATCTGACTGTTGGTCAGACTTTCAAGGCCAATGGCGTGAACTTCAACGGGCCGGTGAGCGCGGCCAGCATCACGGTTGACGCCACAGGTGGGTTCGGTGCGGGAACGCTCACGGCGACCAGCGGCGATATCGATATTGATGCGCTGCGGATCACGGCGGGCAATATCTCCGCCAACACCGGCAATATCGTGCTGGCGGCGAGCGAATTCATCACCACCGGCACGCTGCGCGCCAATCCGCTCAGCGCCAATGCGGGCACCATCAGCGTAACCAGCACCGGCGGCGGCACGCTGACGCTCGGTGACATGACCGCCGGATCGAACATCGCGCTCAATACGACCGGCAATATCATCGGCACGAACGCGCTTTCGAATGGCGGGACGCTGACCATCGGCGGCACGCTGGTTCCGGCGATCGTCAATTTCTCGGGCGACCTTCAGGCGACCGCCGTGACGGTGGACGGGCTTGGCGGCTTCAGCGCGCGCAACATCACGGCGACCACCGGCGTTGTCGATATTGACGCCTCGAACATCGTGGCGGGCAATATTGCCGCCAACGCGGGCAATATCCTGCTGGTTGCGGCCAACAACATCACCACCGGCACGGTCCGGGCCAACCCCTTCAGCGCCAATGCGGGCACGATCGGCATCCGCAGCACCGGCGGCGGTCTGCTGTCGCTGGGCGATCTGGCGGCCGGATCGACCATCACGCTCGATACGACCGGCGGGATCCTTGGCGCAGGCGCGATCACCAACGGCGCGCTGATCATCGGCGGTACGCTGGTTCCGGGCACGGTCACCTTCAGCGGCAATCTTGAAGGCTTCAGCGTTACGGTCGATGCCTTGGGCGCCTTCCGCGCAGGCAACATCACCGCCCGCATCGGAGCGGTCGACATTGATGCGCTGAGCATCGTCGCCGGCGATGTGCTGGCCAGCAACGGCAACGTTCAGTTGGTGGCAGCTGGCGACATCACCACCGGCACTGTCCGCGCCAATCCCTTCAGCGCAACCTCGGGCATCATCCGCATCGTCAGCAGTGCTGGCGGAACGCTGACCCTGGGCGATCTGGCGGCTGGCGTCGGCATCTCGCTCGATACGGCTGGCAACATCCTGGGTGCAGGCGCGTTTTCGGGCGGCGGATCGGTGGTTATCGGCGGGGCGATTGCTCCGAACAATGTGACCTTCACCGGCACTCTTGTGGGCGAAAGCGTGATTGTGGACGCGCTGGGCGCGTTCCGCTCGGGCAATATCACCGCACGCACCGGCAATATCGATATTGACGCGAACACCATCGTCACCGGCGATCTGCTTGCGCAGGTCGGCAATGTGCGGCTGGAATCCTTCGGCAACATCACCACCGGCACGATCCGCGCCAATTCCTTCGGCAATACTTCGGGCACCATCACCATCCGCAGCAAGGCGGGCGGGGCGCTGAACCTCGGCGATCTGGCCGCGGGCCTCGACATTGCGCTCGATACCACCGGCAGCATCACGGGTGTGGGTGCAGCATCGGGCGGCGGGCAGATCCGCATCGGCGGCACGCTGGTGCCGAGCACGGTCGCCTTTACCGGCAATCTGGAAGCGGAAAGCGTGATCGTGGACGCGCTGGGCGCGTTCTCGGCGGGCGAAATCCTCGCACGCAGCGGCGATATCGATATTGATGCGAACAGCATCCAGACCGGCAACCTGCGCGCGCAGCTTGGCAATGTGCAGCTGGTTGCGGTGGGCAACATCACCACCGGCGCTATCACCGCCAACCCGTTCAACCTTGCCGCCGGCACGATTTCGGCGCGCAGCACGGGTGGCGGCACGATCAACGTGGGCGAGCTTACCGCAGGGTTCGATATCAACCTCGACACCACCGGATCGGTGCTGGGCACTGCCGCGCTGTCAGCAGGCGGCGCGCTGGTGATCGGCGGGACGCTCAATCCGGGCGCTGTCACCTTTACCGGCGACCTTGAAGCGCAGTCCGTGCGCGTGGTTGCAACGGGTGCCTTCTCGGCCGGCAACGTGACCGGTCGCGCAGGAAACGTCGATATCACTGCGCGCAGCATCGATGCCGATATCCTCCGCGCAACCCGCGGCAACGTGATCCTGACCGCAGGCGAGGCGATCGACACGGGCGATATCTTCGCCACGGCAGTCGGCGGCGTCGGCGGCTCGATCGATATTCTGACCAACGGCGCCTTCGCGGTGTCGCTCGGCAATCTGACGGCCAGCGGCGACGTGTTCCTCGATGGCGATCTGACGATCTCCACCGGCACGGTTGACGCAGGCGGCGGGCTGTTTGTCGGCAATGCTTCGGCAACCACTGACGTGACCTTTGGCGGCGATGTTACCGCCAAGGAAGTTTCGGTGACCATCGGCGGCAAGCTTGATGCGGCCAATATCAGCTCCACCGATGGCAATGTGTTCGTCGGCGCCGGTTCGATTGACGCCGATGACATCACTGCCACGGGCGGCAACCTGGCTCTGTTCGCTGTGAACGAAATCACCACCGGCGCCCTGCGTGCCACCACGGTGAACGGTCTTGGCGGCGGTATCCTTGTTGCAAGCACCGCGGGCGGCAAGCTCACTATCGCATCTGCCACGGGCGATGCCGATGTGTTCCTTGACACGGCCGGCGATATCGAAGCGGGTGATGTGACCGCGGTCGATGGCGGCGTCTTCGTCGGCCAGCTGATCACGCCTGCCGCAGGCACGCAGACCAAGCTCGGCAATGTCAGCGGCAAGGGCGTCACGATCACCACGATCGGCGCACTTGAAGCCGTCACGGTGACCGCGACCGATGGCGATGTCGGGATCAATTCGGGTTCGATCACCACCGGCGATATCACCGCCAACCTTGGCGGCGCGACGCTGGTGGCGACCGACTTTGTCCGCACCGGCGCGATTGAAGTGCGCGATGCGATCAGTGCCAGCAGCACCAATGGCGGCGAACTGCGGCTCGCCTCGCTGGACGCTGGCGGCAACATTTCGCTCGACACGACGGGCGCGGTCCGCGTGATCGGCACCACCACGTCAACCGGCGGTGCGCTGCTGGTTGGCACCAATGCGCTGGCCTCCAGCGTCACCTTCGGCGGCGATGTTTCGGCAGCCTCGATGGATGTGCGCAGCTCGGGCGAAGTGCTGGCGGGCGAACGCGACGGGCAGGGCAATCTGGGGCGGCGCACCAACCTCACCTCGACCGCGGGCAGCACCATCATCAACGGCGGTTCGATCACCACCGGCGTGATTGGTGCGACCGGCGGCAATGTCGGCCTGACGGCAGTGGGCGCGATCAACACCTTCGCCATCACCTCGACCGGCATGATCACCGCGACCAGCACCGGGACGGGCGTCAACGCGGGCGATGTGCGGCTTGGCGTGTTGCAGGCTGCGGGCAACATCACGCTCAATGGCAATGCGGCGATCACCACCACCGGCACGGTCACCTCGAGTGGCGGGGCGCTTGAAGTCGGCTTTGTGAACGGCGTCATTGCCTCGGCCCCGACCAGCGTGACCTTCGATGGCAATGCCAGCGCACGCAGCATCAATGTGCGCAGCGTTGGTGCGGTTCAGACGCAGAACCTCACCTCGACAGCAGGCAACACCACGGTCGATGCGCGCACGATCACGACGGGCGATATCACCGCGACCGGCGGCAATATCGGCCTGACGGCGCTGCGCAACATCACCACCAACGCGCTCACCGCCAACGGCACTGGCACGATCACCGTGACCAGCACCGGCACCGGCGCGGACGTCGGCAACCTCAGCCTCGGCACGATGCTGGCGGGCGGCAATATCACGCTCAACGGCAACGGCGTGATCACGGCGCGTGGCACCACCACCTCGAGAAGCGGGGCGCTTGAGGTCGGCTTTGTGAACGGGGTCATTGCCTCGGCCCCCACCAGCGTGACCTTCGATGGCAATGCCAGCGCACGCAGCATCAATGTGCGCAGCGTGGGCGCGGTTCAGACGCAGAACCTCACTTCGACTGCGGGCAACACCACCATCGATGCGCGCACGATCACGACGGGCGATATCACCGCAACCGGCGGCAATATTGGCCTGACGGCGCTGCGCAACATCACCACCAACGCGCTCACCGCCAATGGTACCGGCACGATCACCGTGACCAGCACCGGCACCGGCGCGGACGTCGGCAACCTCAGCCTCGGCACGATGCTGGCAGGCGGCAATATCACGCTCAACGGCAACGGCGTGATCACGGCGCGTGGCACCACCACCTCGAGTGGCGGGGCGCTTGAAGTCGGCTTTGTAAACGGCGTCATTGCCTCGGCCCCCACCAGCGTGACCTTCGAAGGCGATGCCAGCGCACGCAGCATCAATGTGCGCAGCGTGGGCGCGGTTCAGACGCAGAACCTCACTTCGACTGCGGGCAACACCACCATCGATGCGCGCACGATCACGACGGGCGATATCACCGCAACCGGCGGCAATATTGGCCTGACGGCGCTGCGCAACATCACCACCAACGCGCTCACCGCCAATGGTACCGGCACGATCACCGTGACCAGCACCGGCACGGGTGCGGATGTCGGCAACCTCAGCCTGGGCACGATGCTGGCGGGCGGCAATATCAGGCTCAACGGCAACGGTGCGATCACGGCGCGTGGCACCACCACCTCGA
>JAGKSZ010000036.1 GCA_018991295.1 Porphyrobacter sp.
CGGCGGTCAACGCCGACAGCTATGATGAATTCGGCAACCCGGTTCCCCAGGTCTACCACGGCGCCACCCGCGTCGAGCGCCACCACGAACTGATCCGTTACGCCATCGACGGCGCGACCACGCAGGTCAGGAAGGCCTACGAGATCGCGAACGGCAAGGGCGCGATCAACATCAACGTGCTGTGGGAAATGGGCGGGGCGCAGGCCGTGCTCGAAGGCGTGCTGGAAAACACCCGCGGCATGGTGACGGGTGTCACCTGCGGGGCCGGCATGCCCTACAAGCTCGCGGAAATCGCTGCGCGCTTCAACGTGTGCTACCTGCCGATTGTGAGTTCCGGCCGTGCCTTCCGGGCGCTGTGGAAGCGCAGCTATCATAAGGTTCCCGATCTGATGGCGGCGGTGGTCTATGAAGACCCCTGGCTGGCGGGCGGGCACAATGGCCTCAGCAACGCCGAAGACCCGACCAAGCCGGAAGACCCCTATCCCCGCGTCAAGGCGCTGCGCGACGTGATGCGCGCAGAAGGCGTTGCCGACAGCGTGCCGATCGTGATGGCGGGCGGCGTGTGGTACCTGCGTGACTGGAACGACTGGATCGACAATCCCGAGCTTGGGACAATCGCCTTCCAGTTCGGCACGCGGCCCTTATTGACGCGCGAAAGCCCGATCCCGCAAATCTGGAAAGACATGCTGCGCACCGTGGAGCCGGGCGATGTGCTGCTCCACAAGTTTTCGCCCACCGGCTTCTATTCAAGCGCGGTCAAGACTCCGTTCCTCTACGATCTGATGCACCGTTCCGAACGCCAGATCCCGTTTTTCAAGCGTGGGCAAGAAGAAGGCACGGTGCAGCTTGGCGAAGACGGCAAGGCGCGCAGTTTCTGGGTGCGCCCGGAAGACAAGACCCGCGCCGAAATGTGGATGCGCGCCGGGCACACCGAACCTCTGAAGACGCCGGACGAGACGATTGTCTTCGTCACGCCCGAAGCGCGTGAGACGATCCGCAAGGACCAGCAGGACTGCATGGGCTGCCTTTCGCATTGCGGTTTTTCCAGCTGGAAGGACCACGATGATTACACCACCGGGCGTCTGGCCGATCCGCGCAGCTTCTGCATCCAGAAGACGCTTCAGGACATCGCCCATGGTGACGATCCCGACCGGAACCTCGCCTTTGCAGGCCACGCGGCCTATAATTTCAAGACCGATCCCTTCTACTCGAACGGCTACACGCCCAGCGTTGGCGAGCTGGTCGAACGGATTTTGACGGGGGATTGATGGACAAGGCGACGGCGCTGCCGTGGTGGCGCGCCGTCTGCCGCTGTCCTTCGCGTCATTCGCCGCGCGGCATCACCTGACGCTCTCCCGGCTTGCGGAAGTGTTCATCAAGCACGAGATCAAGCATCCCGAGTGCGATCATCAGTCCCGGCGGGGCAATCAGCATGGCCGCTCCATCAGATGCGGCAGCCTCGCGGCGGCGGCGTCTGGCATCGGTTATGGTCTCGTCAGGCGGTAACTGGGCGAGCACCGCTGCTGCCGCATCGCGTGCCCGGGCGATGATCGGGAGCGCATCTGCGGGGGCGATTTGCCCTGCATCGCAAGCGCGCAACAATTCGCAGCGATAGGTTCGGCAAGTTGCCGGACGCGTGGCATAGGCGATGCAGAACGCGCCATCGAGCGCGGGGCAGGGCAGGGCGAACCCGACTTCATCCTTGGCAGCGAGGATCGCCATGCCATCTGCGCGTGCCTGTTCCACCTCACCTGGCTCAAGCGCGCCGAAATCGAACAGCGCACCGCTGCAACACAGTCCGCAGGCGGTGCACAGGTCGGCAGGGGCGGGTGTTGCGGTCAAGGCTATATGCTGCGCCCGTTCAGATCAGCGCCGTCAGCACCTGATCGGGCGGACGGTGCCCGTCGGCCCACATGCGGATGTTGGCGATCACCTTGTGGCCTGAATCCTCGCGGCCCTCGGCCGTCGCGCTGCCGATGTGGGGTAGGGTCATGACGTTGGGGTGGGCGATCAGGCGCGGGTCGACGTGGGGCTCGTCGGGGTACACGTCGAGCCCTGCGCCAGCCAGATGCCCCGATTCGAGCGCCGCGATCAGCGCCTCCTGATCGATCAGCTCGCCCCTTGCGGTGTTCACGATGCTGCTGCCCGGCTTCATCAGCGCGATCCGGCGCGCGTCTACCATGTGGCGGGTTTCCTCGGTCAGCGGGCAGTGCAGGGTGAGGATGTCGGCCTCGGCCATCAGCGTATCGACATCAGCGACATAACGCGCACCCAGCATCCGCTCCAAAGCCTCCGGGAGCGGTTTCCGATTGTAATAGGCGATCTCCAGCCCGAAGGCGCGGGCGCGGTGGGCAACGGCCTGACCAATGCGGCCCATGCCGACGATGCCAAGCACCTTGCCCGCCAGCTTGCGGCCCAACAGGCCCGAGGGTGCCCAACCGGTCCACTCGCCCCGGCGCACCAGCGCGGTGCCTTCACGGATGCGGCGCGGCACGCCGATGATGCCGGCCATGGCGAGATCGGCGGTGTCGTCAGTGAAAACGCCCGGCGTGTTGGTGACGATGATCCTGCGCGCGGCAGCGGCGGCCAGATCAATATGCTCGGTGCCTGCGCCAAAGCTGGCGATGAGCCCGAGCCGTTCGCCCGCTCCTGCGATCAGATCGGCGTCGATCCGGTCGGTCACGGTCGGCACCAGCACGTCGCAATCCTGCATTGCGGCGGCCAGCTGTTCGCGGGTCATCGGCACATCGGTTTCGTTCAGCACCACATCGAACAGCTCGCGCATCCGCGCCTCGACCGTCGGCATCAGATGGCGGGTGACGATCACGCGCGCGGGCGCGGCAAGCGGGCGGGGAGGGCGCTGGGTCATGGGGCGAGGGCTAATCCCTCAAGGCATTGGCGGTCAAGGCGCGGATCGACACGCGCAGCTTGAATCCGTTCACTGTAAAGGGCTATCGCCTCGCGAATGAAGGGATTCCGTTTCTTGATCGTCTGTTGCCTCGCGCTGGTGCTCGGCGCGGGCGCGCTGCTTGCGCCGCTCAGCGCGCAGGACAAGGTGCTGCCTTATTGGGCGGCACTGCGCTACGAGAAGGTCAATATGCGGGCCGGGCCCAGCCGCGAATACCCGGTGGCGTGGGTCTATCAGCGCAAGGGCATGCCGGTGAAGGTGGTGCGCATCCGCGAAGGCTGGCGTCTTGTCGAGGACCATGAAGGCACGCAGGGCTGGATATCGGCCAGCCAGCTTGATCTGGTCCGGGCCGGATTGGTGATCGGGGAAGGGCTTGCCGAAGTGCGCGCCGCGCCTGATGGTGCCGCCACGGTGAAGTGGCGTGCCGAGCCGGGGGTCATCGCCGCGATGAAGCCCTGCAGGTCAGGCTGGTGCGAGGTTGATATCGCCGGGCGCAAGGGCTGGATCATCGCCGCGCGGCTGTGGGGTTCGGAGGACCTGCCGGGCGGCGGGGAACCTGCCGCCCGTCGCCGGCTGTCAGACGAGTTCCACCGCAACCGCGGTCGCCTCGCCGCCGCCGATGCAGAGCGAGGCGACGCCGCGCTTCTTGCCCTGCTGCTTGAGCGCATTGAGCAGCGTAACGATGATCCGCGTGCCGCTCGCGCCGATCGGGTGACCGAGCGCCGTGCCCCCGCCGTTCACGTTGATCTTCTCATGCGCAATGCCAAGATCGCGCATCGCGAACATGGCGACGCAGGCGAAGGCTTCGTTGACTTCGAACAGGTCGACATCGTCCACCCCCCAGCCGGCGCGGGCGAGCACCTTCTGGATCGCCGGGATCGGCGCGGTGGTGAACTGGGCCGGAGCCTGCGCATGGGCGGCGGTGGCGACCACGCGGGCCACAGGCTTCAGGCCCTTGGCCTCGGCCACGCTTGCACGGGTCAGCACCATCGCGGCCGCGCCATCCGAAATCGAGGAAGACGTCGCGGCAGTGATCGTCCCGTCCTTTGCAAAGGCGGGCTTCAATTGCGGGATCTTGTCCGGACGGCCCTTTGACGGCGCTTCGTCATGTTCGACCACCACATCGCCTGCGCGGGTCGACACGGTCACCGGCACCACTTCATCAGCGAAGGCGCCGCTGGCGATGGCGCGGTTGGCACGCGCGAGCGATTCGATCGAATAGGCATCCATTTCCTCGCGGGTCATCTGGTAGGCGTTGGCGGTTTCCTGCGCGAAGGTCCCCATTGCACGGCCCGGCTCGTAGGCGTCTTCCAGCCCGTCGAGGAACATGTGGTCATAGGCCGTGTCATGACCGAGGCGCGCGCCCGAGCGGTGCTTCTTGAGCAGGTAGGGCGCACCCGACATGCTCTCCATGCCGCCTGCAACCACCACATCAATCGTGCCTGCCGCCAGCGCTTCTGCACCCATGATGACGGTCTGCATGCCCGATCCGCACACCTTGTTGACGGTGGTCGCCTGAACCGAAAGCGGCAGGCCTGCCTTGATCGCCGCCTGCCGGGCCGGGGCTTGACCGAGGCCTGCCGGCAACACGCAGCCGATATAGGCGCGGTCGATGTCCTCGCCCGATACACCGGCACGTTCTACGGCCGCCTTCACCGCAATCGCGCCCAGTTCGGTCGCCGGCACCTCCGCCAGCGCCCCCTGCATCGCGCCCATCGGGGTGCGGGCGTAAGAAAGGATCACAACCGGATCGGCGGGGGAAAGCTGGGGCATGGCAATGTCCTTGCGTGACGTGGGAATATGGCGGGCGATGTAATGCTGCATTGCGGCAATAGCAATCGCGCCGAGCCATGCGACTTGCACCCGCGCGGCCTTTCGGCAAGAACACGTCGCAAATCAAAACGCAAATGTCTGAACGGGAGAACGACATGGCCGACGACCGCCGCGCAGAACTCGAAGCCCTTCTTGCGCGCCAGCGCGCCGCCTTCACCGCCTCGCGTCCCGAGCCGATCAGCCAGCGCAAGGACCGCATCAAGCGCGCTATCGCGCTGGTCAAGGAGAATGGTGAAGCCTTCGCCAAGGCAATGAGCGCAGATTTCGGCAGCCGTTCCATGCACCAGTCGATGCTGACCGATATTGCCGCGACCGTTGGGGCGGGCAACCATGCCCTGAAGCACATTGATCACTGGTCGAAGCCCGAAAAGCGCAAGGTACAGTTTCCGCTGGGGTTGATGGGGGCGCGGGCTGAGGTTCGCTATGAACCCAAGGGTGTGATCGGCATCCTCTCCCCCTGGAATTTCCCGGTGCAGCTTGCTTTCGGGCCGCTGATGCAGGTGCTGGCGGCGGGCAACCGGGCGATGATCAAGCCTTCGGAATTCACCGAGCGCACCAGCGAACTGATGGCCGAACTGACCGCGCAATACTTCCAGCCCGAGGAAGTTGCGGTGGTGACCGGCAGCCCCGAAGTGGCGGCGGCGTTTTCTTCGCTGCCCTTCGACCACCTCGTCTTTACCGGATCGACCGCGACGGGCCGCCGGGTGATGCAGGCGGCGGCGGCAAACCTTGTGCCCGTTACGCTCGAACTGGGCGGCAAGTCGCCGGTGGTAATGGGCCGCAGCGCAGACTTCGCCAAGGCGGGCGAGCGGATCGCCATCGGCAAGATGATGAATGCAGGCCAGATCTGCCTTGCGCCCGATTACCTGATGGTGCCCGAGGACAAGGCCGATGAGGCCGTGGCAGGCGTCACCAATGCGGCCGCCGCGATGTATCCGCGCGTGCTCGACAATGATGACTACGCCTCGATCGTCTCTGATCGCCACTTCGCGCGGCTTCAGGGGCTTGTCGAAGATGCCAAGGCCAAGGGGGCCGAGGTAATCGAGGTCAATCCGGCAGATGAGGATTTCGCCAACGCAAATCAGCGCAAGATGCCGCTGACCGTGCTGCGCGGGGTCAACGACAGCATGACCGTGATGCAAGAGGAAATCTTCGGGCCCGTTTTGCCGGTGATGACTTACAAATCGGTCGATCAGGCGGTGGACTACATCAACGAACATGATCGTCCGCTCGGCCTCTATTATTTCGGTGAGGACAAGGGCGAGCAGGAGCGGGTGCTGTCACGCACGATATCGGGCGGAGTGACCACCAATGATGTGGTGTTCCATGTTTCGATGGAGGATCTGCCGTTCGGCGGAGTGGGGCCTTCTGGGATGGGCAGCTATCACGCGATCGAGGGTTTCCGCGAGTTCAGCCATGCACGCGCCGTCTATCATCAGCCCAAGATCGACATTGCCAAGCTCGGCGGTCTGAAGCCGCCTTATGGCAAGGCGACCGAGACCGCGACGGCACGGATGATGAAGTAGGGGCCAGCGGGCAGCGCACACTGCGCCGCAACCTCTGTTCGATTTCCTGCAACATCAGTAGGGGGTTTTCCCCGAGTCGAAGGGTTGCGCGCCGCGTCTGACAGGCTTAGGGCGGCGCACGGGATTAATAGCTTGGACATCGCTGTGATCGATCTCAGCCAGTATCTGCCGATACTGTTATTCGTGCTGGTCGCCCTCGGGCTGTCGGTGCTTTTCGTCGTGGCTCCGATGGCGGTGTCGCGCCTGACGGGCGTGCACAATCCGGATGCGGAAAAGCTGTCGGAATATGAATGCGGCTTCCCCGCCTTCGAGGATGCGCGCAGCCAGTTTGATGTGCGCTTCTACCTCGTGGCGATCAGCTTCATCGTCTTCGACCTTGAAGCCGCTTTCCTGTTCCCCTGGGCTGTGAGCCTCGGGCAAACGGGCTGGGTGGGCTGGACCGGCATGATGGTGTTCCTGTTCATCCTTGCGGTTGGCCTCGCTTATGAATGGAAGAAAGGGGCGTTGGACTGGGAATGAACAACATCGTTTCGGCCCCCGGCTCTTTGGCCCAGGGGCTCCCCGACATCTCGAAGCTGACGACGGCGCAGGGTGGCGAAGTGCGCCAGCCTGATGCGGATTTCTTCAAGGCGCTCCAGACCGAGGTTACCGACAAGGGCTTCCTCGTCACCTCGACAGAGGAATTGTTCCAGTGGGCGCGCACGGGCTCGCTGTGGTGGATGACCTTCGGCCTTGCCTGCTGCGCGGTCGAGATGATCCATGTGAACATGCCGCGCTATGACATGGAGCGTTTCGGCGCCGCGCCGCGCGCCTCCCCGCGCCAGTCGGACGTGATGATCGTGGCGGGCACGCTGTGCAACAAGATGGCGCCTGCCTTGCGCAAGGTATATGATCAGATGTCTGATCCGAAGTACGTGATCAGCATGGGCAGCTGCGCCAATGGCGGCGGCTATTATCACTATTCCTATTCGGTGGTGCGCGGCTGCGACCGGATCGTGCCGGCCGACATCTACGTTCCCGGCTGCCCGCCGACCGCCGAGGCGCTGCTTTACGGCGTCATGCAATTGCAGCGGAAGATCCGCCGCGTCGGCACCATCGAGAGGTAAGGGCGAGGCATTATGGCTGTTCTCCATTCCGCCCCGAAGTTTGCTTCGAATGAGGGGGTGATCGACGGCATCAGCGAGACGATTTCAGTCTGGTTGATCGAAGCGACTGAGGCTCACGGGGAGGTTATCTTCCGGGTCGAACGCGATGCCATCGAAAAGGTGCTGCGCATCCTGCGCGATGATCACGCCTACCAGCAGCTGATGGAAATCGCCGGGGCCGACTACCCAAGCCGTCCCGAGCGCTTCGAAGTCGTTTACATGCTCCAGAGCCTGACGAAGAACCACCGCGTGATGGTGAAGTGCTCGGCCTCCGAGGACACCCCGGTTCCGACCGTCACCACTTTGTGGCCGAACGCCGGTTGGCTCGAACGCGAGGTGTTCGACATGTATGGCGTGACCTTTGCCGGAAACCCTGATCTGCGCCGCATCCTCACCGATTACGGCTTTGAAGGGCACCCGTTCCGCAAGGACTTCCCGATGACCGGTTACACCGAACTGCGGTATTCCGAAGAGGAAAAGCGCGTCGTTTACGAGCCTGTCGTGCTGGCACAGGAAATGCGGACATTTGATTTCCTTAGCCCCTGGGAAGGCGCGGATTACGTGCTGCCGGGCGATGAAAAGGCCCCCGCCAAGCCGGAGACGGAGGCGAAGAAATGAGCATGCAGCTTGAACAATCGCCCACCACCGAAGGCGAGGTCATCACCAACTACACGATCAACTTCGGCCCCCAGCACCCGGCGGCGCACGGCGTGTTGCGCATGGTGATGGAGCTTGACGGCGAAGTGATCGAGCGGATCGACCCGCACGTCGGCCTCCTCCACCGCGGCACTGAAAAGCTGATCGAGCAGAAGACCTACCTTCAGGCGCTCCCCTATTTCGACCGGCTCGACTATTGCTCGCCGCTGGCGATGGAGCATTCCTATGTGCTCGCCATCGAAAAGCTGCTGAACCTCGAAGTGCCGCTGCGTGCCCAGTATCTGCGGGTGCTGTTCGCGGAGCTGACCCGCATCTGCAACCACATGCTCAACATGGGCGCGCATATCCTCGACGTGGGGGCCTTCACGCCGAACCTGTGGATCATGGACCTGCGCGAGGATTGCCTCAATTTCTTCGAGCGGGCTTCGGGCGCGCGGATGCACAGCGCCTGGTTCCGCCCCGGCGGGGTCCATCAGGATGTGCCGGAAAAGCTGCTGGTCGACATCGGCGACTGGCTCGACAACCGCTTCTTCCAGCTGTTCGAGGACGCGATGAGCCTCGTCATGGACAACCGCATCTTCAAGCAGCGCAATGTCGATATCGCCGTTGTCAGCCGCGAGGATGCGATTGCATGGGGCTTCTCCGGCCCGATGATCCGCGCCGCAGGGCTCCCGTGGGATCTGCGCAAATCGCAGCCCTACGATGTCTATGACCGCATGGAATTCGACATTCCGGTCGGCACGAATTCGGACTGCTACGACCGCTTCATGGTGCGCGTGAAGGAAGTCTACGAGAGCGCCAAGATCATCCGCCAGTGTCTGCGCGATATGCCGACCGGGCCGATTGCCTCGACCGACGGCAAGGTTTCGCCTCCCAAGCGCGGTGAGATGAAGCAGTCGATGGAAAGCCTGATCCACCACTTCAAGCTCTACACCGAGGGCTTCCACGTGCCCGCGGGCGAAGTTTACGTGGCGACCGAAAGCCCCAAGGGCGAATTCGGCGTCTATCTCGTCAGCGACGGCACCAACAAGCCCTACCGCTGCAAGATCCGCCCGA
>JAGKSZ010000037.1 GCA_018991295.1 Porphyrobacter sp.
TGTGGGTGTCGACCGCGAAGGTTTCCTGCCCGAACCAGCAATTGAGCACCACGTTCGCCGTCTTGCGCCCCACGCCGGGGAGCCGGACGAGCGCCTCACGCGTGTCCGGCACTGCGCCGCCGTGTTCATCGACAAGGATCTGGCTCAATGCGATCACGTTCTTGGCCTTGGAGTTGAACAGGCCGATGGTCTTGATGTGATGCTTGAGGCCATCCTCGCCAAGGTCGAGCATTTGCTGGGGCGTCTCGACCTTGCGGAACAGCGCACGGGTGGCCTTGTTCACGCCCACATCGGTCGCCTGCGCCGACAATGCCACCGCGACCAGCAGCTGATAGGCATTGCCATATTCCAGCTCGGTCTGGGGGGAGGGATTGTCTTCGGCCAGACGGCGGAAGAATTCGAAGATCTGATCCTTGGTCATGTTTCGGGGCCCCTGTCTCAGCCGAACAGCTTGCGCCACAAGCCGTTCCCGGCGGCAGCTGCGGATGGGGGCAGGGCCGGGCGGGCCCAGCGGGTGCGGCGCTGCCAGACAATTGTGGGCACGAGGATGCGGGTTTCGGGATCGTTGTTCCAGTCGCCGGCAAGGCCTTGCGCCGTGAGCGCGGCAAGGATCGCCGCGCCGATGGCCTGCTTGGCGGCGGCCCCTTCAGCGACAGCATCGAAACCGATGAACAATCCCCGACCAGCGAGCGCCTGTTCCACATCCTGTCCGTGGTAGAAGGCGAACCCGCGCCACGTGCCTTTGGGATCCCGGTTGATGAGGTCCCACGCATCGCCATGCGCATCGCTGGTGGTCATTCCGGCATTGTGGAGCGCGAGGATGCCGCTGGCCTCCAAAGCGGCAAAGGCGCGGTCGATCCGGTCGCAATCGGTCACCGCAGGCCAGCCCGCTTCGGCGGCGCGCTTGGCGGCCATTTCGGCCCGGGCATGATCGCGCACCGCAGCTGCATGGGGCGCAGCATCGGAATCGAAGGCCATGTCGGCAAGGTAGGTTTCGAGATCGTCCTCGTTGAAGAACCCGCCTGCAACAAGCGCGCTCACCTGCCCGCGCAGGTAGGCCAGATCGTCGAAATCGTCCTCCACCGCGCTTAGAGCCCCAGCACGTCATTCATCGTAAAGCGCCCCGCTGGCTTGTCGGTGAGCCACACCGCCGCCTTCACCGCCCCGCGCGCGAAGATCATGCGGTTTTCTGCCGAGTGGGACAGGGTCAGGCGCTCCTCGCTGCCAGCGAAGATTACCGAATGTTCGCCTGCCACCGTGCCGCCGCGCAGCGTGGCAAAGCCGATCGCGCCCTCGCTGCGCGCGCCGGTCATGCCGTGGCGGCCGCTTTCCATGTTGTCGGACAGGGTGATGCCGCGCCCCTTGGCCGCTGCCTCGCCCAGCAGCTTGGCGGTGCCGGACGGGGCATCGACCTTCATGCGGTGGTGCATTTCCAGCACCTCGATATCCCATTCCGGCCCAAGCCTTGCGGCTGCCTCCTTCACCAGATGCGCCATCAGCGTGACGCCCAGCGAAAAATTGCCCGATTGCAGCACCGGCACAGCGCGCGCGGCCTCGGCCAGCATCACGAAATGCGGCTCCTCCAGCCCGGTAGTGCCGACCACGATCGGCTTGCCCGCTTGCCTTGCCGCGCCGAGATTGGCGGCAAGCGCATCCGGCGCGGAGAAATCGATCAGCACATCGCACTGCGCGGCAAAGGGCCCGATGCTCCCGCCCGCATCCACGCCTGCAAACAGCACGTGCCCCGCATCCGCAATCGCCGCCTCCAGCGCCTGTCCCATGCGGCCCTTGTGTCCGATCACTCCGAATTGCAGCATCGTCATTTCCCTGATTCGTCATGCTGAACTTGTTTCAGCATCCATCCCACGTCTAGGCTCAGCAGGCGCTCGTGGAGCGATGGACCCTGAAACAAGTTCAAGGTGACGACAAGGGAAAGACATGGCCGCACCCCAAAGCATCGTCATCCTCACCGGGGCAGGGATTTCCGCCGAAAGCGGGATCGACACCTTTCGCAGCGCAGGCGGGCTGTGGGAGCAGCACCGGGTGGAGGATGTGGCAACGCCCGAAGGCTTTGCGCGCAACCCCAATCTGGTGCTGAACTTTTACGACATGCGCCGCGCCGCGCTGGCAGGGGTTGTCCCCAATCCGGCCCATGCGGCGCTGGCCCGGCTGGAACGGGAGTTTGCGGGCGATCTGCTGCTGGTCACCCAGAATGTCGATGACCTGCATGAACGCGGCGGATCGGCCCGCGTGCTGCATATGCATGGCGAGCTCAAATCGGCACTGTGCCAGTCTTGCGAGACGCGCTCGCCGTGGCACGGCCCGATGATCGAGCGCCCCCCTTGCCCCGTCTGCCGCGCGCCGACGCTTCGCCCCGATGTCGTGTGGTTTGGCGAGATGCCTTACGAAATGGGCCGCATCTATGCCGCGCTTGAGCGTTGCGATCTGTTTGTCAGCATCGGCACATCGGGCGCGGTCTATCCGGCCGCTGGTTTCGTGCAGGAAGCGCGCAGCGCAGGAGCGCGCGCGCTCGAACTCAATCTGGAACGCTCCGAAGGCTCGCGCTTCTTCCACGAAACCCGCCTTGGCCCGGCAAGCGCGCTGGTGCCCGCGTGGGTGGAGGAAGTGCTGGGGGCATGAGGCTGGGCCGCATCCTGCTGGCCGCCGTGCTTGCGCTGTCCGCAAGCCCTGCGCTGGCCGAGGTGAGCGACAAGATCCCTTCGCTGGCAGATTTATGGATGTGGGCCGGGGGCTTCATCCTTGCTGCGCTTATGCTGGCGTTGTGGCGCGCTTTGGTGGGGCTGGTGGTGGTTCCTTTCGCGGCGCTACGGGCATGGGGCGGTCACGCAATGGTGAGCGATGCGCACCTCGGCCCGGCCATCCTCCAAGAGCAGGGCGAGGCCTATGTCCGCGCTGTCTATGCAAGCGGCGCTGCAAGTGTGACCGGCGCGGCGCTGGCGGTGGCCTTTGTGATGCTTTGGCGCCTGCGGGCTGGCACAGGGGCCGGTGATTGATCCACCCTGTCGCAAGCGGCGCTCTGAAAGGTCTGCAAACCCGGCCTTAACTCGGGGCGGCTAGACTGCTCACATGTCACTGCGGACGATCATCCTTCTGGCCGTGCTGGGCCTGCCCTATGGCGCTCTGGCGCTGAAGTGGGCCGCCTGTCTTGCAGGAGGAGCGCAGATTGACGGGCACCTGATTTTCTACACCCTCGCGGCGCTGGTCGCCTTGCCCTTCGTGATGGCGATCATGGGCGGAACGCTGGCTCTGGGCGGCGCGCGGCGCGTGGCCAGTGCGGCAGGGCCGCGCCGGGCTGGTGGACGGGCGGAGGATCGCATCATCGAAGGCACCCGCGGCGGCGTGCGGTTGTGGATCGGCATGGCGGTGCTGCTTTCCGCCCTGCCGGCCTGTGCGGCGATACTGTTCCTGCTCCTCGATACGCCCGAGCCGGGCCGCGACCGGCTGGGCCGGATCTGCGAAACCGATGGTGGCACCACCACCTGTCGTCCCGATCCTGACGCTGACAGGCCTTCGGAAATCGACATGCTCAACGTTGCGATCAAGCGTCAGCGGGACAAGGCCGGGCGCTGAGCGCGGCTCGCTCTAGCTATTGCAAGCCCGGCAGGCCGGGTCCTTGGTGATGCGGATCGTGCGCATCCCGGGATCGAGCCCGTCCAGGATGTGGAGACGGCCCCAGCCGGGCTCTCCCAGCGTGCTGACCCCGGCGAGCAGCACCTTGACCGCCTGCATCGCGGCAAAGCTGCCAACCCAGCCTGCCATCGCGCCGAGCATTCCGTCATCGGCGCAGGTATCGCAATCCTCGGCATCATAGGCATCGCCCACGAAGCAGCGGTAGCACGCCTCACCGGGCAAGTGCCCGGCCCACGCCCCGACCTGCCCCTGAAACCGGCCCACGGCGGCCGAGATCAGCGGGATGCCTGCCGCCACGCAGGCGTCCGAAACCGCAAGGCGCGTGGCGAAATTGTCGGTCCCGTCGAGCACAAGGTCAGCGCCTGCGATCAGGCTCCCGGCATTTTCGGGCGTGATCCGTGCGTCCGACACATCGACACTCAGCGTATCATCGAAATTGGCGAGCCAGCGCCGCGCCGAGACCGCCTTGCCGTAGCCCACATCGCGGGTGGTGAAGATCGTCTGGCGCTGGAGGTTGCTGGCCTCGACCACATCGTCGTCGACCAGAGCCAGCCGCCCGATCCCGCTGGCGGCGAGGTATTGGAGGGCAGGGCTGCCAATCCCGCCAAGGCCGATCACCGCGACTTTGGCTGCGGCAAGCCGCACCTGCCCCGCGCCGCCCAGTTCGGGCAGCACGATGTGGCGCGCGAAACGTTGCAGCCGGGCGGGGGACAAGCTCATGGCATCGCCTGTTGGCAGGCTGCGCAGCGCCTGTGAATAGGCTGTGGAGAGGCCTGTGCACAAACCTGTGCGCGGGCCTCTGGACAAGCTGCGGACGGAGGCGGGGAAAAGCTGTGTGTCAGCTCTCGAGCTGGCGCAGCAGGCTGCGCACGTCGCCGTCGATGTCGGCATCGCGCGCGCGCAGGTCCTCGATCAGCCGCACTGCGTGGATCACGGTCGAATGGTCGAGCCCGCCGAACTTGCGCCCGATCCCGGCATACCACCGCCGCGTGAGCACCTTGGAGAGATACATCGCCACCTGACGCGGGCCCACCAC
>JAGKSZ010000265.1 GCA_018991295.1 Porphyrobacter sp.
TTCATCCGCTCGGGATCGGTCTTCTTGAGCGTCCAGGGCGCCTGTTCGTCGACATACTGGTTGCAGGCATAGACCGCGCGCAGCCAGGCCTCGATCCCGGTCGAGAAGGACAGGCGGTCGAATTCGCGCGGCAGTTCCTCGGCGCAGGCCGCCCGCACCGCCGCCAGCAGCGCGCTGTCCGCCTCGGCCTGCGCGAAGGTCGCGAGCTGCCCGTCCATGTTCTTCGCGATCATCGACAGCGTGCGCTGCGCGAGGTTGCCGAAGCTGTTCGCAAGCTCCGCATTCGCCCGCAGAACAATGGATTCGGGCGAATAGCTGCCATCCTGCCCGAAGGCGACCTCGCGCAGCAGGAAATAGCGCAGGGCGTCGACCCCGAAGCGTTCGGCCAGATCGAGCGGATCGGTGACATTGCCGAGCGACTTCGATTCCTTCTGCCCGCGATTGAGCAGGAAGCCGTGGCCGAACACCTGTTTGGGCAGCGGCAGGTCGGCGCTCAAGAGGAAGGCCGGCCAGTAGATCGTGTGGAAGCGCACGATGTCCTTGCCGATGAGGTGCAGGCTCGCCGGCCAGAAATCGCGCATCAGCGCCGTGTCCTCGGGATAGCCGAGGCCGGTGAGGTAATTGGTGAGCGCGTCCACCCAGACATACATCACGTGGCTGTCGCTGCCCGGCACCTTCACCCCCCAGTCGAAACTGGTGCGGCTCACCGAGAGATCGCGCAGCCCCTGTTCGACGAAGGCGATCATCTCGTTGCGGCGGCTCGCCGGTTCGAGAAAACCGGGTTTCTTCAGGATTTCAAGCAGTTGATCCTGATACCTGGAAAGGCGGAAGAACCAGCTCTCCTCGACGGTCCATTCGACCGGCGTGCCCTGCGGCGAGAGCTTCTCGCCCCCCTCGCCCGCGACCAGCTCGCTCTCGTCGTAGAAGGCCTCGTCGCGCACCGAATACCAGCCCTCGTAGCGATCGAGGTAGAGATCGCCCTTGGCGGCCATCCTCTCCCAGATCGCCTCGCTGGCGCGGTGGTGATCGGCTTCCGAGGTGCGGATGAAGCGGTCGTAGGAGACATCAAGAGCATCGCACATCTGCCGGAAATAGCCGGACATTTCGTCCGCCAGCTCGCGCGGGGTGCGGCCCTGTTCCTCGGCCTTGCGCGCCATCTTCAGCCCGTGCTCGTCGGTGCCGGTCTGGAAGCGCACCGCGCGCCCGCGCAGCCGCTGGAAGCGCGCTATCACGTCGGCGGCGATCGCCTCGTAGGCGTGGCCGATATGCGGCTTCCCGTTGGGATAGCTGATCGCCGTGGTGATATAGAAGGGGGGGAGGTCTGGTCAGCCATGGGCCGGTTCGCTAGCGGCGGCAGCAGCGACAAGCAAGCTGCCGATCTCGAAGGGCAGCATCGCAGGGTCGAAATTCGCCGTCGGCGCCTCAGCGGCAAGGGCCACGAGGGCGCTATGGGCCTCTACCAACCGGGCGCGGCGTGCCGGCTCATCGGCGGCGCGGGCAGCGCGCGCAGTCAGGGATTGGGCAAGGTCGAGCACCGCCTGTATCCGTTCGCGGTCCGCACGCGGGCCGATCAGGCGGGCCAGTTCGCCGCGGCCTGTCATGCCGCGGTCGCCGATCGAGAGCAGGCTGGATATCTCCCGCGCCACGGGGGCAAGGTCCTGCTGGGCAAAGCGTACCGCTGCACCAAACGAACCCTCAGCCGCAGCGATTGCGTGGGCATCGGATGGCAGCCCGGCTGTGTGCAGCATCGCGCCCAGCTGACTGTCTGTCAGCACCGGAAACCGCAGCGTTCGGCAGCGCGAACGGATTGTCGGCAGGAGGCGTGCAGGGCGATGTGTGACCAGCAGGAAGAAGGTCCCGACCGGTGGTTCCTCAAGGCTCTTGAGGAGCGCGTTGGCGGCGGCCTTTTCCATGTCGTCAGCCGGGTCGATGATGATCGCGCGGCGACTTCCCAGCGTGGGCCGGGTGATCAGACGACGTTGCATCGCACGGATCTGCCTGATGCGAATGGAACGCGCCAGTTCGAAGGGCTTGCCATCGGCAGCTGCGCGTTCGGCCTTGTCGTCCTTGGGGCCATAGGTGAGCGTGATGATATCAGGGTGATCCCCCGAAGGCTGCGGCACACCCGGTTCGGCCACGAGTTCGCGCGCGGCGGCCATTGCGAAGTCGCGCTTGCCCAGACCTGCCTTGCCGGCCAGCAGCCAGCCATGGTGCATCCGCTGTCCGGCAAGCGCATCGCGCCATGCGCGCCACGCCTCGGCATGGTTGGGCCAGGCGGTCATGGCAGGAGATCCGCCAGCGCGGCGATGATCCGGGTGTGCACGGCTTCGGGCGTGCCGAGGGCATCTATGCGGGCAAAGCCAGAAGGGTCGGCCTCGGCCAGCGAACGAAAGGCGGCGGCAACAGCACGATGATAATCGGCGGGCCGGCCTTCGATGGCATCGGCCTCTGCTCCGCGTGCGGCAAGACGCTCGCCCAGCGCGGCCTCTGCTGCTTCGAGCAGGATCACCCTGTCAGGACGCAGGCCAGCGCTGCCAAAAGCGTGGAGTGCCGTGATGGCCGCATCGCCCAGCCCCCCGGCACCGCCCTGATAGGCGCGGCTTGAATCCACGAAGCGGTCACAGATCACCCACTCGCCGCGCGCCAGCGCTGGCCGGATGAGGTGGGCGACATGGTCGGCGCGGGCGGCGGCGAAGAGTAAGGCTTCGGCCTCCGGCGGCCAGCCTTCTCCCGGTGGGTCGAGCAGCAGGCTGCGGATCGCCTCTGCCCCCGGTGTGCCGCCCGGCTCACGGGTGACGACCACTGGCAACCCGCGCGCACGCAGCGCCTCTGCCAGAAGCCGTCCCTGGGTGGATTTGCCTGCCCCCTCCCCGCCTTCGAAGGCGATGAAGCGCCCGCGCGCCTGCTGTCCCGCCGCGCTCACGAAAACACTCCGGCGATCGCGTTGATGATCCGATCGAGCGGACCTGCAGTTTCAATGCTTTGCGCCGCATAGAGCGGGATGCGTGCAGGTGCCACACCCTCGGCGGTAACCTCAAGCACGGCCACCTCCTGCCCCGCGCGGATCGGTGCGCGCAAGGGGCCTTCATAGCGGATCGTGGCGGACAGCTTGCTGCTGCTGCCGCGCGGCAGGTTGATCGCAACCGCCCCTGCCGCCTTCAGAGGGAGCGAGCGTGCATCGCCATCCTGCACCCGCGCTTCGCCCACCATCGCGCCCGGTTCAAACAGGCGCCGCCGCTCAAAGGCCGAAAAGCCCCATTCGACATAGGCCCTGGCAAGCTTTGCCCGCAGTCGCCCGTTATCGACCCCGGCCAGCACCAGCACCAGCCTTTGCCCGTTGCGCCGCGCGGTGCCGAGATAGGAGAAGCCGGCTTCGTTGGTGAAGCCGGTCTTGATCCCGTCAGCCCCTGGCACGCGCCCGATCATCGGATCG
>JAGKSZ010000038.1 GCA_018991295.1 Porphyrobacter sp.
TGGACGGGGGGGCGGGGTGGGGGCGGCGGGGGGCAAGAGGGGGCGGCAGGTGCTGGGGGTGCTTGCCCGCAAGTTTCGGGGGGGTGGGGGGTTGCGGGGGGGGGGACTATGCGCGCGGGGGCGGGTGGCGGGGGGACGAGAAAGAACCCCGCCCATACCCCCGCCAGCATCGTCCGCATCCGCCGCATATCCCGCCCCCCGCGAACGGCCGCGCCGGCAAGGCGGCGAAGCCGGAAGCCAAAGGGTTAGGCAAAATTGCGACGCGGCGCAAATCGGGCGTAGAGGGCTTTGGGGAGCTTGGGCGGCTTTGGCGGGAAGCGAGGGTTATTGCCCCGCGGCGCGGCGCTCCGCAAACCATTGGCGCAGCATCGCGGCGGTGCAGCCGGTGAAGCCGTAAGAGCCGATCACCGAGCAACTGTCGGGACGCGTCAGGCGGGCGACATTGTCATAATCCTCGACCCGCGCGCCCCAGGCGCTGCCGCCGACCGACGTGTCCTCGTCCTTGCCGCGCAACTCCTTCGGCACGCGGTAGCGGTCCGATTCAGGGCGCTGGGCGCAGACGACGATGTCCTCACCCTCGGCGACCGGACAATGGTCGTCGCCATAGGTGACGAGAAAGGAGATGCGTTCGGGCGGTTCGCTGTGCTGCGCGAGGCTTTCGTCCTGCGCGGCGGCGGGTAGCGGGGCCAGCAGCATGGCGGCGGCGAGCAGCAGCGACGGGGCGGCGGTTGAAATCGACATGGCGTTCCCTCTGACCATCCCCGTATCCGCAATAGGCACGCGAAGATGAACGCAAGCCGAACCGGGCTCAGGCGATATCGAGCGACGCGGCGATGGCGGCCCATATTTCAGCGAGTTCGTCAGCGCCGGTGCAATAGGGCGGCATGACGTAGACGCTGTTCCCAAGCGGGCGCAGCAGCACGCCCCGATCGCGGTAGAAGGCGGTGAGGCGGGGAGCGAGCGCCGAAAGATAGCCCGCATCGGGAACCACGAGATCGAGCGCGGCGATGGTGCCAAGGTGGCGCGTGTTGGTGATGCGCGGATCGGCCGCCAGCATCGCGAGATGCGCGGCCTGCGCATCGGCGAGCGCGTCGATCCGCTGCTGCACCGGTTCGTTGCGCCAGATGGCGAGATTGGCGTTGGCGGCGGCGCAGGCGATGGGGTTCGCGGTGTAGCTCGACGAATGATAGAAGGTCTTTGCGCGGTCGGGCGAATAATGCGCCGCGAATATCGCTTCGCTGCACAGCGTCACCGCGAGCGGCATCGCGCCGCCGGTGAGGCCTTTCGACAGGCAGACGATATCGGGGATCACCCCCGCCTGGTCGCAGGCGAAGCGCGTGCCGGTGCGGCCCCAGCCGGTCATCACTTCATCCGCAATGAAGAGAACGCCGTGCGCCGCACAAATGCTGCGCATTTCGGCGAGCACCCACGCGGGATAGATCAGCATGCCGCCGGCGCCGAGAATCAGCGGTTCGACGATGAAGGCGGCGGGCTTTTGCAGGCAGGCGGCTTCGAGCGCGTCGAGCGTGGCCTGCTCCATACCTTCATGGGGGAAGGGGATGGCGTCGACGTCGAACAGCAAAGGTTGCCACGCGCGATTGTAGACGCCGCGCTCGCCGACCGACATCGTGCCGATCGTGTCGCCATGATAGCTGTGGTCGAGGACGAGAATGCGGCTGCGCGCCTCGCCGATGTTGAACCAGTAGCCGAGCGCCATCTTGAGCGCGACCTCGACGCTGGTCGAACCCGAGTCCGAAAAGAAGACGCGGGTGAGCGGGTCGGGGGTGATGCGGATCAGTTCGGCGGCGAGGCTTTCGGCGGGTTCGTGTGTCCAGCCCGCGAAAATGAGCTGGTCGAGCTTTTCGGTCTGGGCCCGGATCGCGGCCATGATTTGCGGGTGCGCATGGCCGTGCGTCGTCACCCACCAGCTTGAGATCGCGTCAATCCAGCTATTGCCCTCGGCGTCGTAAAGGCGCGCGCCGCGAGCGCGGTCGATCAGCGGGATCGGCTCGCCGAGGCCGTGCTGAGTGAAGGGGTGCCAGACGGGGGACATTGGCGGTTTCTCTCTTTTGCGTTTGCGCCGCGCTTGTCGAAACACCGCATTTTCGTCGGATGCCCGATAAAGACAAGGACGGCCCTTAGACAAGCTCGGGGGCGAACGGGAATTGGAGTCAGGAGAAATCCGCGATGTTGAAATTGGCCGCGAAAGCCGCCGCGAGCGCCTCGGGGGTCAGCGGGTCAAGGTGGGGGAGGCGGCCGAGACGCTTTGCGCCCGATAGTGCCGCGATGATCGCTTCGCTGTCGGGGGCCGCCTCGCCGACAAAGGCGATCCCGTGGATGGGGACGTGGCGGGCCTTCAGCGCCTCGATCGTGAGCAGGCTGTGGTTGATCGTGCCGAGCGCGGTGCGCGCGCAGACGATCACCGGAATCTGCCAGCGCGCGAACAACTCGACGTAGAGCATCGTGCGGGTGACGGGGACGAGCGCGCCGCCCGCGCCTTCGATCAACAGGTCGCCGGGCGGCGGGGCGAGCACGTCGGCGTCGATGGTCACGCCGTCGATTTCGGCGGCAAGGTGCGGCGAGGCGGGGGTGACGAGGCGCCAGGCTTCGGGATGGACGCGAACGCCGGCGAGGCGCGCGACGGCTTCGCTGTCGGTCTCCTCTTCGAGCCCCGACTGGATCGGCTTCCAGTAGGGCAGGCCGAGCGCGCCCGCGAGCGCGGCCGAAAAGACAGTTTTGCCGATGCCGGTATCGGTGCCGGTGACGACGAAGCGGGTCATGCCGCCGCCATCGCCGCCGACAGCGCATCGACCATCGCGTCGATGTCGCGGGTCGAGACGTTGAGGGTGATCGCGATGCGCAGCCGCGCCGTGCCCTGCGGCACCGTCGGCGGGCGGATGCCGCGGATGTCGAAACCCTCGGCCTGCAGCATGGCGGCGATCCCCATCGTGCGGGCGTTGTCGCCGATGACGACGGGGATGATCTGGCTGCCGCTCGGCGCGATGCCGAGCGCCGCGAGCCGCTTTTCGGCGTGGCGGACGAGCCCCGAGAGCCGCGCCGCGCGCTCGGGCTGTTCGGCGACGATTTCGAGCGCCTGGCGGACGAGCCACGCCATGAGCGGCGAGGGCGCGGTCGAGAAGATGAAGGGACGGCCGCGGTTGACGAGGAAGTCGCGCACGATCGCGGGGCCGCAGAGCAACGCGCCTTCGCAGCCCAGCGCCTTGCCGCAGGTGTGGAGCGTGATCAGATTGGCCCGCGGCGCGAGCGCGTGGGCAAGCCCCTGTCCTGCCGGGCCATAGACGCCCGTCGCATGCGCTTCGTCGACGATCAGTACCGCGTCGTGGCGGTCGGCGAGGACGGCGAGGTCGGCGAGCGGGGCCCTGTCGCCGTCCATCGAATAGAGGCTTTCGACCGCGATCCATGGCGTGCCGGTGCCGCCGCCCGCGCGCCAGCGAAGGATCGCGTCTTCAAAGGCTTGCGGGTCGTTGTGCGCAGCCGCCGTGCGCTCGGCGCGGCCGAGTTTCATCCCGTCGTGCGCGCTCGCATGGATCAGCGCGTCGTGGACGATCAGGTCGCCGCGCTGCGGCAGCGTCGCGAACAGCGCGGCGTTGGCGGCGAAGCCGGTGGGGAAGAAGAGCGCCGCCTCGGTGCCATAGTGGCGCGCCGCATGCGCCTCGAGCGCTTCATGCTCGGTATGGTTGCCGCGCAGCAGCCGCGAGCCGCCCGAGCCAGCCGGAATGCCGCGCGCGGCGCCCTGCGCCAATGCTTCGGCGAGCGCGTAGGAACCCGCGAGCGCGAGATAGTCGTTCGAGGAGAAATCGATCCCGGCGCGCGGCGCGAGCGCGCGGCGGCGGTCGGCGGCGGCGAGGGCTTCGAGGTCGGCACGGTGGGCGTGAAAGGGATTAGGCCGTGGGGGCAAGGATGATAATCTCACAACAGGAAAATCCGCTCGCCCCGAGCCTGTCGAAGGGCGGTTCTATTCTTCGACGATGGAAGAAGGAAGAACGGTGCTTCGACAGGCTCAGCACGAGCGGAAAGAGAGGGAACGCTTTCCCCCGTCGTCGATCAGTTGACCGCCTTGTCGACCAGCTTGTTCTTGGCGATCCACGGCATCATCGCGCGCAGTTGGGCGCCGGTCTGTTCGATCGGATGCGCTGCGGCGGCCTTGCGGCTGGCTTTGAGTTCGGGCTGGCCGGCCTGGTTGTCGAGGACGAAATCCTTGACGAAGCGGCCCGAGGTGATGTCGGCAAGGACGCGCTTCATTTCGGCCTTGGTCTCGTCGGTGATGATGCGCGGACCCGTCTTGATGTCGCCATATTCGGCGGTGTTCGAGATCGAATAGCGCATATTCGCGATGCCGCCTTCATAGAGGAGATCGACGATCAGCTTGGTTTCGTGGAGGCATTCGAAATAGGCCATTTCGGGGGCGTAGCCCGCCTCGACGAGCGTTTCGAAACCCGCCTGGATGAGGTGGGTGATGCCGCCGCACAGCACCGCCTGTTCGCCGAAAAGATCGGTTTCACACTCTTCCTTGAAGGTCGTTTCGATGATGCCGCTGCGGCCGCCGCCGACGGCGGAGGCGTAGCTGAGGGCGAGCGCCTTGGCGTGGCCGTTACCGCTGTTGCCCGATGCTTCCTGCGCAACCGCGATCAGGCAGGGAACGCCGCCGCCCTTCTGATATTCGCTGCGCACCGTGTGGCCGGGGCCCTTGGGCGCGACCATGAAGACGTCGATGTCGGGGCGCGCCTCGATGAGGCCGAAATGGATGTTGAGGCCGTGCGCAAAGGCGAGCGCGGCACCGGGCTTCAGATTGTCGGCGAGATCGTCGTAATAAATCCTTGCCTGATGCTCGTCGGGCGCCGCGATCATGATGACGTCGGCCCAGGCGGCGGCTTCCTTGTTCGACAGGACGCGGAAGCCGGCGCCTTCGGCCTTCTTCGCGGTTGCCGAGCCGGGGCGCAGCGCGATCGCGACATCCTTGACGCCGCTGTCGCGCAGGTTCTGCGCATGGGCGTGGCCCTGGCTGCCATAGCCCAGGATGGCGACCTTCTTGTTCTTGATCAGATCCTGGTCGGCGTCGCGATCGTAGTAAACCTGCATTTTCTTCTTCCCCATAGTGTGTCCCCGCGAAGGCGGGGACCCATTTGACGTTGACTGGACCCCCACCTTCGCGGGGGAACGCGAAAGTGAAACTAGAGCGCCTCCGGCCCGCGGGCGATGGCGACGATGCCGGTGCGGCCGACCTCGACCAGACCGCATTCGCGCATCAGCGCGATGAAACGGTCGACCTTGTCGCTGTTGCCGGTGATTTCGAAAATGAAGCTTGTCAGCGTCGTGTCGACGACCTTGGCGCGGAAGACGTCGGCAAGGCGCAGCGCCTCGATGCGCTTTTCGCCGGTGCCGGCGACCTTCACCAGCGCGATCTCGCGTTCGACATGCGCGCCCTGATCGGTGAGGTCGGTGACCTGATGCACCGGCACCAGCCGGTCGAGCTGCGCGATGATCTGGTCGATCACCGCGGGCGGACCCGAGGTGACGATGGTGATCCGCGACAGCGCATGATCGGCGCTGATATCGGCGACGGTCAGGCTTTCGATATTATATCCGCGCGCCGAGAAGAGCCCGGTGATCTTGGCGAGGATGCCCGCCTCGTTATCGACGGTGACGGCGAGCACGTGGCGCTCGCCCGTTTCGGTGGTGATTTTCATCGTTATTCCTTCCCCTCCCGCTTGCAGGAGGGGATCGAGGGGTGGGGGCGAGCGCATCGAGCAGGCGGCGTTGCGGTGCCCACGCCGCTGCGGCGAGCGAACAAGTTCGCAAGCCTTGCTGCCCCTCGCGCAGGCGGGAGGGGATGAAGAGCGTCTGCCATCATCACACCAGCGCTTTCGCTTCGTCGTCCATCGTCCCGGTGACGTCGCTCGGCTGGAGGATCATGTCGGTGTGCGCCGCGCCCGACGGGATCATCGGGAAGCAGTTGGCGAGCTTGGCGACGCGGCAGTCGACGATCACCGGACCCGGCGTCTCGATCATCTGCCGGATGCCATCCTCAAGCTCGCCTAGCGTGTCGATCCTGAGGCCGGTCCAGCCATAGGCGGCGGCCAGTTTCACGAAATCGGGCAGGCTGTCCGAATAGCTGTTCGAATAGCGGCTTTCGTAGGTCAGTTCCTGCCACTGGCGGACCATCCCCATCCATTCATTATTGAGGATGAAGATCTTCACCGGCAGGCGGTACTGGCTGACCGTGCCCATTTCCTGGATGTTCATCTGCAGCGAGGCTTCGCCCGCGATGCAGACAACGAGGCGGTTCGGGTGCGCGATCTGTGCGCCGACGGCGGCGGGAAATCCGTAGCCCATCGTGCCGAGCCCGCCCGAGGTGAGCCAGCGGTTGGGCGCGGCAAAGCCGAAATGCTGCGCCGCCCACATCTGGTGCTGGCCGACCTCGGTCGTGATGATCGGATTGCGCTGATGGGTGAGGGCATAGAGCCGCTCGACCGCGTGTTGCGGCATGATCATGCCCGGGTTCTTGGCGCTGCGTTCGGGATAGGCAAGGCACTCGCGCGCGCGCCAACCGGCGATGCGGGCTTTCCATTCGCCAAGGTTCTGCGCGGAACGCGTGCCCCACGCCTCGATCATCTGCGCCAGCACCGTGCCGCAATCGCCCAGAATGCCCAGATCGACCGGCACCACCTTGTTGATCGACGAGCGGTCGATATCGATATGGATCTTCTTGGAACCCGGCGAGAAAGCATCGAGCCGCCCGGTCACGCGGTCATCGAAGCGCGCACCGATGCAGACCATCACGTCGCACTGGTTCATCGCCATGTTGGCTTCATAGGTGCCGTGCATCCCCAGCATGCCCAGCCAATCGGGGTGGGCCGAAGGGAAGGCACCGAGGCCCATCAGGGTCGAGGTGACAGGCGCGCCGGTCATGTCCTGAAGCTGGCGCAGCAGGGCGCTTGCTTCGGGGCCGGAATTGATGATCCCGCCGCCGGTGTAGAAGATCGGGCGCTGGGCAGCGGCGATCAATTCGACCGCTTCGATGATCTGTTCGGCAGGGGCGACAGTCTGGGGCGCGTAGCGGTGCGAACCGGGACGCACCAGCGCGCGGCGTTCCGATGGGACGGCGATCTGCACGTTCTTGGGGATGTCGATCACCACCGGGCCGGGCCTGCCGGTGGTGGCGATGCGAAACGCCTCCTCGATCGTTGCGGCGAGATCGGCGGGGTCCTTCACCAGATAATTGTGCTTGGTGCAGTGGCGGGTGATGCCGATGGTGTCGGCTTCCTGGAAGGCATCCGTCCCGATCAGCGCGGTCGGCACCTGTCCGGTGATGACCACGAGCGGGATCGAATCCATCCATGCGTCCGCAATGCCGGTGATGGCATTGGTCGCGCCGGGGCCCGAAGTGACCAGCACCACGCCGGGCTTTCCGGTGGCCCGCGCATAGCCTTCAGCGGCATGGGCGGCGCCTGCTTCATGGCGGACGAGGATGTGGCGGATGCGTTCATCGCCGAACAATTCGTCATAGATCGGCAGCACCGCGCCGCCGGGATAACCGAACACGAATTCGACGCCCTGTTCGATCAGGCACTGCACGAGGATCGCCGCGCCGCTCATGGCGGGGGTGGTGTCCGAGGGGGCAGGGTCCGGCTGACCGGGCACGGGGAACTCCATCATTTTGCCGTTACCGGGCGGCAGGGGCCGGGCAAGGGGGGCAATAAAGAAAACCGGCCCGACGCAGGGGGGTGCGCATCGGGCCGAGTGACAATGCCGCTAAAGGTCATAATCTGATAGGTCAAGCCCTATTTGCGCAATAATGATGCGAAAGCGGCGTCAATGTCGATATTTTCAGACTCCCAATCCGGGTGTACCCGCGGCCAATCGGCGGGGGGTTGGCGCCGGAACCAGGTGAACTGGCGCTTGGCATAGTTACGGGTCGCCTGCTGGCCTGCTGCAATCACCTCGTCCGCCTCGATTTCGCCCGCCAGCCAGGCCGCGATTTCGGGGACGCCAATGGCGCGCATCACCGGCAGATCGGGATCGAGCCCGCGCGCCAGCAATGCCTCGACCTCGGCAATCGCGCCTGTATCCAGCATCGCTTCAAACCGCGCATCGCAGCGGTCATAGACCCACTGGCGTTCGGGCTCGACGATCAGGGGATGGAGCGTCACCTCCTCGGCGATGCCGCCGGCCTTCGCCAGCTGCCAGTCCCCCAGCGTCACGCCGGTCGACCGCTTGACCTCCAGCGCGCGGGCGATCCGCTGGCGATCACCGGGATCAAGCTGGGCGGCGCGTTCCGGATCTTCGATTGCAAGCAGCTTGTAGGCATCGGTCTCGTCCATCGCCCGCACTGCGGCGCGCACGGCGGGATCGATTTCGGGGATGGGGGCAATGCCTTCGAGCAGAACCTTGAGATAAAGCCCCGTGCCGCCCACAAGGATCGGCACCGCGCCTGCGCCATGGATATCGGCAAATTCGGCCTTGGCGCGAGCGGCCCATGCGGCCGCAGAGCACGCCTCGGCCCCGTCCCATGCACCAAACAGGCGGTGTTCTATCCCCTCCATCTCCGCCTCGGATGGCCGGGCAGAGAGGATCTGCAGATCGGCATAGACCTGCGCGCTGTCGGCATTGACGATCACCGCTCGTCTGCCATCGGCGGCAAGCCGGTGCGCCAGCGCGACCGCAACCGCGCTCTTGCCGCTGGCGGTTGGCCCTGCAATGAGCGCGAGCGGGTTTTCAGGAGTGACACAGATGCTCATTGCGCGGCTGATAGCAGAGACTGGGACAAGTGAAACGAATCTCAGCGCATTGGCGGACGCTCTTTCGCATGACGGCGTGCGGATCGTCGGTTCCGACCTGACCGGCGAGGTGCTGGAGCTTCGTGCCGAGGGCGATGCGCGCGCGCTGCTGGCGGGGATCGATGCGGTCTTTGCCGCGCCTGCCATGCTGGTGGCCGAAGGCGGCATCGAAGTGCCACGCCTGTTCGTCTCCGACATGGATTCGACCATGATCGGGCAGGAATGCATCGATGAACTGGCCGATTACGCCGGGATCAAGCCGCAGATCGCCGCGATC
This sequence comes from Porphyrobacter sp., assembly GCA_018991295.1. Lineage (GTDB taxonomy): Bacteria > Pseudomonadota > Alphaproteobacteria > Sphingomonadales > Sphingomonadaceae > Erythrobacter. The sequence goes on from JAGKSZ010000038.1 coordinate 9,076, forward strand.
ACGGAACGCGCCATGCAGGGTGAACTCGATTTCGAGGCTGCCTTGCGCGAACGCGTGGCCTTGCTGGCGGGGCTGGATGAAAGCGCCATTCACGCCTGCCTTGCCGAACGCATTGTCGCCACGCCGGGCGCCCGAACGCTGGTGGCAACGCTCGCGGCGCTGGGGGCGCGCAATGTGCTGGTGACAGGCGGGTTTCATCACTTTGCCGATCCTGTGGCCGAAATGCTCGGCTTTCACCGCGTGGTCGGCAATCGTCTGGCGGTGGAGGAGGGCAAGCTGACCGGTGGCCTCATTGGTGCGATCACCGATAGTGCAGTCAAGGCCGCAGTGCTGCGCGGCGAACTGGCGGAGCTGGGCGGGGATGCCCACAGCCTTGCGACCGGTGACGGGGCCAATGACATCCCGATGATCGAGGCTGCCACCTATGGCTTTGCCTACAAGGCCAAGCCCAAGGCCCGTGCGGCAGCCAATGGCCGGGTGGATTCGGATGATCTCACCGCCGTGCTGATGCTGCTTGGCATCCCGCGCGAGCAGTGGCGTGAGGCTTGATCGCTTGGCAAGAACGGTTCATCGCAAACAAGGTTTCACTTTGCGAACCGAATCGGCTATTAACATTCGTGTAAGCAAGCTGCATTAGAAGCAGCGTGTTTCAAGGATGGCACTGTCATGACCCGCAAGACCCGCGAAGACTACACCCGGATGTTCGCCCCCGATGGCACGGTGCTGCTCCATCCTGAGCGTCCGCAGAGCAAGTATCGCCCTTTGCGTGCGGTGCGCAATTTCCAGAAGCTGATGAAGGACAAGGAAGACACAGCGGCGGTCTTCAAGATTTTCGAATCCTTGCCCTCGCGGGATTTCCTGCCGCGCATCGCTGAACTTTCGCTGTCGGAAAAGGGCGAGGACCTGCGCCGGTCCGAGCCCTGGCTTCCCGAAATTCTCGACGATCACGTAGCCCTGCGCCGCACCCCCAAGGGCAGCCTTGCGCACGCCTATTGCGATTTCATGGAGGCCGAAGGGCTTTCAGCCGCCGGGCTGGTGGCAGAGAGCGAGCGCAGCGGGCGTCCCAAGTATCCCGACCTTGTCGAATGGTACATCAACCGTTCGCGCGATACGCATGATCTGTTCCACGTGCTCACCGGCTATGGCCGCGATGCGCTGGGCGAGGCGAGCGTGCTGCTGTTCACTCACGGCCAGTCGCCCAGTCAGGGCCACCTGCTGATCGGATATGCGGGTGCGGCCAACATCAAGAAGATGGCCAAGGGCACCAAGGCCCCGGTGTTCGGCGCCGTGCGCGAGGCGCATCGCACCGGCAAGGGCGCGCCGCCGCTGATCGCCCAGCCGATCCGTCAGCTGCTCGAACGCCCGCTCGACGAAGTGCGCGCCGCTCTGCGCATACCCCAGCCGGTGAATTACCGCGAATGCCACCGCATCTGGCGCGCCGAGGGGGTCGATCCCTACAATCTGCTCGCCAGCGCCGCCCCGGCAGAGCCGGAGCTGCTAGCGGCATAAGGAACCCGTGATGATGGCTGTCACCGATCTTCCTCTGGTTGCGCCTGATCGCAAGACCTCAGGCTTTCGCCCGCTCAAGGTGCTCCACCACTTCGGCAAGCTGGTCGAGGACAAGGAAGACACCGAACAGGTCTTCCACATCATCGAGGCAACCAAGGGCCGCAAAAGCCATGCCCAGGCCCACGCCTTCATCCGTTCGCCCGAAGGCCAGCGGTTCATGCGCGAAGGCGTGGATATCCCCGCCATGCTCGATGATCACGCACGCTGGGCCGATTGCGGGCCGGAAACGGTTGCCGCGCATTACATCGCCTTCATGAAGCGCGAAGGGCTGTCGGCAGCCGGACTGGTCGCTGAAAGCCACAAGTGGGCGCCGCCCGAAAGCCTGCCCCGCGACCAGACCCAGTGGTATTTCGATCGCCTGCGCGACACGCATGATCTGTTTCACGTGCTGACCGGCTATGGCCGCGATGCGCTGGGCGAGGCGAGCCTGCTGGGCTTTTCCTACGAACAGAACCACAACAAGGGCATCCTGTTCATCGCCTATGCCGGTGCCCGCCAGATCAAGAAGGTCAGCGGCACCAGCGCGCCGCTGTTCGCCGCGATCAAGGAAGGCCGGCGTCTGGGCCGCGCCGCCGCCAAGATCGCGCATCAGGATATCGCAGCGCTGATGCGCGAGGATATTGCCGAAGTACGCGCCCGGCTGAATATCGGCACGCCCGAGGTCTACCGCCAGTGCCTTGCGATCCTTGCAGGCGAGGGGATGCTGAGCGCAGACCTGACGCTGGGCAGCGCGCAGGCGGCCTGACGGATCAGCGCAGTTCCTTGCGGATCACCAGCTTGAGACCCGACCAGGTCTCATCCACCGCGCACACCTTGGTATCGACAAGGCCGAGCGGCAGGCACACCTCGCGGATCGTATCCTCGGTGATGTCGGTGGGCATCCCGGCGGCCTTCTTGGGCCAGCTCACCCAGATCTGACCGTCAGGCGCAATCTGGCGGCGCAAGTTGGCGAGGTGTGCTTCCAGCGCGGCTTTCTCGGTGACGAAGATGTGCGCTGCATCGACCCCCTCGGCGGGATCGCCAACGAAGGTCAACTCCAGCGCATATTCATCGATTTCGTCAATCACGTGTTCGGGCATGGCATCGAACCACACCCGCATCCCGTCGCGCAAGGTCAGCTTCTTGGCGAGCGGTGTGCCGGAATAGCCCGAGGCCATCAGCCTTCCATCCACTCCGCAAAGAACCGCTGATTGGCTGCGCGCAAGCTTGCCAGCGGCACGCCGAGCACGCTGTCGCCGCCCACCGTGCCGATGCGCTGGAAACCGATCTGCGCGGTTTCATCATTGCGGGTGCCCTTGGCGAGCGCCGCGTTGAGCGCAGCGACATCGGGCACGGTTACAAGGTAACGACCCTGATCTTCCCCGAACCACCACTGCGCTGCGGTATAGGCTGGGTTGCCCGCCTCGGTCATGGCGCCGATCCCGCCTGCCAGCGCCATTTCCGCAAGCGCGACCGCAAGGCCGCCGTCGGAAAGATCGTGGACAGCATTGACGAGGCCATCGGCGATCAATTCGTGGATGATTTCGCCCGCGTTCTTTTCCACCGTCAGGTCGGTCGGCGGGGTGCGTCCGCCTTCGATGCCCTTGACCACGCGCAGCCACAGGGACTGGCCAAGATGCGAGCGGGTCGGATCGGGCTTGGCCCAGAACTCCGGGCCGACAAGGTAGATCGCATCGCCTTCATTCTTGAAGTGCATGGTCATCATCTTGGCAAGGTCGGTGATGATGCCGACGCCGCCGATCGCCGGGGTGGGCAGGATTGCGCTGCCGCCTCCGGTGGCCTTGCTTTCGTTGTAAAGGCTGACGTTGCCGCTGACGATGGGGAAGTTCAATGCGCGGCAGGCATCGCCCATGCCATCGAGGGCGTGGACGATTTGGGCCATGATCTCGGGCCGCTGCGGGTTGGCAAAATTGAGGCAATTGGTCACGGCGAGCGGTCTTGCACCCACAGCGCACAGGTTCCGGTAAGCCTCGGCAATGGCTTGCTTGCCGCCTTCATAGGGGTCTGCATAGACATAGCGCGGGGTGCAATCGGTGGTGATCGCCAGCGCCTTGCCCGTCCCGTGCACCCGCACAACGCCCGCATCGCCTCCGGTCTGGAGCGTATCGCCGCCGACCTGCGAATCATACTGCTGCGCAATCCACCCGCGCGAGGCGAGATCGGGCGAGGCCATCAGGGTGAGCAGGTCAGCTGCCACATCGTCACTCGCAGGCACCTCGCCCAGCGGCTTGACGCCCGCCCAGACAGCATATTCTTCCTTCGAAAGATAGGGCCGGTCATAGAGCGGGGCATCATCTGCGAGCGGAGCCAGCGGAATGTCGCACACGACCTCGCCATTGAATTCGAGCACCATGTGCCCGGTGTCGGTGACTTCACCGATCACCGCGAAATCCAGCTCCCACTTGTGGAAGATCGCCTCGGCCTCGGTTTCCCGGCCGGGCTTCAGCACCATGAGCATCCGCTCCTGGCTTTCGCTGAGCATCATTTCATAAGGCGTCATGCCGGTTTCGCGGCACGGCACCTTGTTCATGTCGAGCCGGATGCCAGCGCCGCCCTTGGAGGCCATCTCGACGCTGGATGAGGTGAGGCCTGCTGCCCCCATGTCCTGAATGGCGACAATCGCATCGGTTGCCATCAGTTCAAGACAGGCCTCGATCAGCAGCTTTTCGGTGAAGGGATCGCCGACCTGCACCGTTGGGCGCTTGGCTTCGGCATCCTCGCCGAAATCGGCGCTCGCCATGGTGGCGCCGTGGATGCCGTCACGCCCGGTCTTGCTGCCGACATAGACGATGGGGTTACCAAGGCCGGTGGCGGCGCTGTAGAAAATCTTGTCCTGATCGGCGACGCCAACCGTCATGGCGTTGACAAGGATGTTGCCATCATAGGCGGGGTGGAAGTTCGTCTCGCCCGCAACCGTGGGCACGCCCACGCAATTGCCATAGCCGCCGATGCCTGCGACCACGCCTTGCACCAGATGCTTCATCTTGGGGTGTTCAGGCCGCCCGAAACGCAGCGCATTGGCGTTCGCCATCGGGCGTGCGCCCATGGTGAAGACATCGCGCAGGATGCCGCCAACGCCCGTGGCCGCACCCTGATAGGGCTCGATGTAGGAGGGGTGGTTGTGGCTCTCCATCTTGAAGATCGCGGCCTGCCCGTCGCCAATGTCGATCACGCCCGCATTCTCGCCCGGACCGCAGATCACCCAGGGCGCCTCGGTCGGAAGCTTCCTGAGGTGGATGCGCGAGGATTTGTAGCTGCAATGCTCGGACCACATCACCGAGAAGATGCCGAGCTCCACAAGGTTCGGCTCGCGGCCCAGCGCGTTAAGGACGCGTTCGTATTCCTCGGGCGACAGGCCATGCTGTTCGACGATTTCGGGGGTGATGGTGGTCATGAGAGGGACTCCTTGGCAGGGAGCCCCCTAGATCACCGCGCCGACGAGGCCAAGCCGCCGCGTTTGCGGAACCAGCGATTCTCCCCCACCCACGCGGCGAGCGCAGTCAGCACGCCAAAGGCGATCAGCGCCTGAAGGTAGAGAAACGGCCCGGCGCTTGTCGGATGAGGGGCAAACCAGTTGACCAGCTGGAACAGCAGCAGCGCGCCCGCCAGCACCAGCGGCGGCCCTGCCGGACCGCGCGTGCGGCGCAGGTATAAGGCAAGGGCCCCGAAGGTCAGCGCCAGCTCCAGCGGGATCGCCAGCCAGGGCACATTCCACAGGCCAAGGCCAAGCTTGGGCGGGGTGCCATCGAGCGTGAGATCGGGGACGTGGACCACAAAATCGAGCAGCCAGTGCGATAGCACCACCAGCCCGGCCAGCGCGCCCATCCCAAGATCGCGCCGGTAGATCGCGATCACGCCCAGAAATGCTGCCGCCCATATCGCGCTGCCAAGCAGGCTGTGGGTGTAGGGCATGTGGTAAAGATCGAAAGGCACCATCGCGCTTGCCTTGGGATCGATCCGCATCGCCTCTATCCCGAACAGCGCAAGGGTGAAGAACCCCCAGTCGACCAGCTGCGCGGCCACGAACAGGGCCCCCAGCCGCGGCCGGTCCGAACTGACGGCGGCAGCGACAAAGGCGGGGGCGAAGTGGCCGATAAACATGCGCGTTCGTCCGTCCGGTCAGCCGGCGGCAGGCGGCATGGCCGGCGCAAAGCGCAGCACTGCCCATGTCGCAATCGAGGCAGCAGAGCCCGTCACGAAAGCGCCCCACAGGATATCGAGCACCGAAACATGGGTGGCCCAGACCTTCATCACCGCCTGGCTCGTAAGGTCAAAGGTGGCGTAGCACAGCGCGCCCAGCAGAATGCCGTTGAGCATCGCTGCCTGCACGCCGCCGCCGGTCAGGCCCGGCTTGATCGCAAACCAGCAGATGCCAGCGATATAGATCAGATAGAAGGCCACCGCCGCCCCGGCATTGAACTTCTCGGCCATGATCTCGCCGATCACCGGCTTGTACAGGTTGACCGAGGCCCAGCGCAGCCACACCACGTCGAGCGCGAGGAAGGACACGGCCGCAACGCCATAGGCGATGATCCACTTGAGCAGCATGAGTGCAATAATCCTGTGTTGGTTGATCCCGCCCCTGGCCTTGCAGCCTTGACCGCGCGTGCGCGCCCCGTCAATGCTCGTGGACATGGACGAGGGCACTTCATCACCCGCTGCAGCGGGGCAGGACATCGCAGGCATGAGCTTCGAACAGGCGCTGGCTGCGCTCGAAGCCATCGTGCAGCAGCTGGAACGCGGCGATGTGCCGCTCGATCAGTCGATCAGCCTTTATGAACGCGGCGAGGCGCTGCGCAGCGCGTGCCAGCAGCGGCTCGATGCCGCGCAGGCGCGGATTGAACGCATTGTCACCGCTGCCGATGGCCGGGCCACGGGCACGCGCCCCTTCGATACGGAAGGTTGAGAGCGATGCTGGCAGAAACGCATGGCACCACGCTGGGCGAGGCGATCAGGAACATTCAGGCCGAGATCGATTCGCTGTTCGATGCGCTGCTCCCCGTTCCCGATGATACCAGTGCGCGCCTGGTCGAAGCGATGCGCTATGCCACGATCGGCGGCGGCAAGCGGGTGCGCCCGCTGCTGGTGTGCAGCACGGCGGCGCTGTTCGGCGTCTCGCGCGATGCGGCGCTGCGCGCGGGCGCTGCGATCGAGGCGATCCATGTCTATTCGCTGATCCACGATGATCTGCCCTGCATGGACAATGACGATCTGCGCCACGGCAAGCCCACGCTCCACAAGGCCTTTGACGAGGCGACCGCGGTGCTGGCGGGCGATGCGCTCCATGCACTCGCCTTTGAAATCCTCGCCGATGATGCCACCAGCGAAGATCCTTTCACCCGCAGCGAGCTGATCCTGACCCTCGGGCAGGCGAGCGGGATGCACGGCATGGCAGGTGGCCAGATGATGGATATGGTCGCGGATCAGGAAGGCGTGGTTTATGACCTTCAGGCGATCACCCGGCTCCAGCAATTGAAAACCGGCGCGCTTCTGGCAGCGGCGGTGGAGATGGGCGCGATCCTTGGGAAGGTTGCGCCGCAGGGCAGGGCGCACCTGCGGGCCTATGCCCGCGATATCGGTCTTGCCTTCCAGATCGCCGATGATCTTCTCGACGTTGAAGGCGATATCGAAAAGGCCGGCAAGGCGCTGCGCAAGGACAATGAACAGGGCAAGCAGACCTTTGTCACGCTGATGGGGGTTGATCAGGCGCGCGAACAGGCCCGCGCGCTGGTGGATCAGGCCGTCCTGCGGCTTGCCTCCTATGGCAGCGAGGCCGATGTGCTGCGTGCGCTGGCCCGCTATATCGTCGAGCGCGATCATTAAACGCCGCGCCGCAGGAGAGGATACCCAAGCATGACCCGCCGCATCGGGATCTATCCCGGCACCTTCGATCCCATTACGCTGGGCCACGCCGACATCATCCGGCGCGGGGCCAAGCTGGTTGATCACCTCATCATCGGGGTGACCACCAATCCTTCGAAAAACCCGATGTTCGCCACCGATGAACGCTTCCGGATGGTGGAACGCGAGGTGGCAAAGATGGGCCTCACCAATGTCGAGGTGGTGGGCTTCAACGCGCTGCTGGTGAAGTTTGCGCAGAAACAGGGTGCCTCTGTCATCATCCGGGGCCTGCGCGCCGTGGCCGATTTCGAATACGAATATCAGATGGCCGGCATGAACCAGCAGCTCGATGAAGCCATCGAAACCGTGTTCCTGATGGCCGATGTCTCGCTTCAGCCGATCGCTTCCAAACTGGTCAAGGAAATCGCCATCTATGGCGGCGATATCGCCAATTTCGTCAGTCCCGAAGTGCGTGAGGAAGTGGTGGCGCGGGTGCGCGAACAGGGCCTCAAGGGCGATTACTGAACGGCCTTCCCCGTTGTGCGCCCTTCATTCATTGCAGTGTCAGGCCGGCGGGGCTACACGCCCTTTCCAAATCCGGATGGAACCATGATCACAGCCAAGTTCACCGCCGCCTTCGCCGCCTTTGCCCTGCTGCTTGCCCCCGGGGCTGCCTTTGCACAGAAGAGCAAGGACGATACCCCGCCCGTCGCCTTCGGTGAAAACGCCGATAAGCCCGATGAGGATGCCGCGCCTGCGGCCCCCAAGATCTATGCCGGGATCGATTACGATACGGCTTCCGATCCGGAAAACATCTGGGTGCTCGATCTGTCGAACGGTCAGCGCGTCAAGATCCGGCTGATGGCCGACTGGGCGCCCGGCCATGTCGAGCGCATCAAGACACTGACCCGCGCGGGCTTTTACGATGGCGTGGTGTTCCACCGCGTGATCGAAGGCTTCATGGCGCAGGGCGGTGATCCCACCGGGACCGGGCAGGGCGGCAGCGAGCTTCCCGACCTCAAGGCCGAGTTCAACCCCATGCCCCACGTGCGCGGGACCCTCTCGATGGCCCGCGCCGCCGAGGAGAACAGCGCCAACAGCCAGTTTTTCATCGTCTTCTACCCGCGCGTCAGCCTCGGAAAAGAAAAACACGAACTTGGGCCGGGTAATGGAAAATATGGAAGCGGTGGACGAGATCAATCGCCGGCGAACCCCCCCAGAACCCGAGCTATATCGTCCAGGCCTCGATCGCCGCCGATAACAAGGCCCCGCCGCCGCCGCCCGCGGCATCGGCGGACGCTGAAGTGACGGCCGACATGCTGCGCGCGCCGATCCGCTAGCAAGCCTCTTTCGCGCGGCGCTCCTTGCCGCTAGGGGCGCGCGCGATGAAAGTTGACCTGTTCGATTTCGCGCTCCCGCCCGAACGCATTGCCCTGCGCCCGGTCCGCCCACGCGATGCCGCCCGGATGCTGGTGGTGCGCGGGGGTGATACCCCGTTCGAAGATGCAGGCGTGCGTGATCTGCCCCGCTTACTGAAGGCCGGCGATGTGCTGGTCTTCAACGATACCCGTGTAATCCCCGCCCAGCTCGAAGGTCGCCGTGCCGATGGCGAGGTGCGGATCGGCGCAACCTTGCACAAGCGCATTGATCTGCGGCGCTGGCAGGCCTTCCTCAAGAACGCCAAGCGGGTGAAGATCGGTGACCAACTGGTGTTCGGCGGGGGCGTCACCGCGATTGCGGAAGAACGCCGCGGCGATGGTTCTCTCACCTTGTTCTTCGAGGGCGAGGAACCGGTCGAAGTGCTGCTGACCCGGGCAGGCACCATGCCGCTGCCGCCCTATATCGCCAGCAAGCGCGGCATCGATGCTCAGGACCTCGAAGACTACCAGACGATGTTCGCCCGGGAGGAAGGCGCAGTCGCCGCGCCCACCGCCTCGCTGCATTTCACGCAGAGGCTGGTGGATGCGATCGATGCCGCCGGGATCGGCCGTGCTACGCTAACGCTGCACGTTGGGGCGGGCACCTTTTTGCCGGTGAAGGCAGACGACACCGACGACCACCAGATGCACGCCGAATTCGGGCGCATTACACCTGAGACCGCTGACCGGCTCAATGCCGCCCGCGCCGCCGGGGGCCGGATCATCGCGGTTGGCACCACGGTGCTGCGCCTGCTTGAAAGCGCGGTGGACGCCAAGGGCATCATCCAGCCCTTTGCCGGCGACACCGCGATATTCATCACGCCGGGATACAAGCTCAAGGCAGTCGATGGTCTCATGACCAATTTTCACCTGCCCAAATCCACGTTGATGATGCTCGTCAGCGCTTTGATGGGACGCGAGCGGATGATGGCGGCCTATGCCCACGCCATCGCCAATGAATACCGCTTTTATTCCTATGGTGACTCCTCGCTGCTGCTCCCGTAACGCTCAGGCCATGACCGAGCCCATCCTTTCGATCCGCGGATTGACCAAGACTTACCGGAATGGGCCGCGCGCGCTGGACTCGGTCGATCTCGATATCCGCAAAGGCGAAATTTTCGCGCTGCTCGGGCCGAACGGGGCGGGCAAGACCACGCTGATCGGCGCGGTGTGCGGGCTGGTGCGGCCATCGGGCGGGACGATCCACGCTTTCGGCCATGATCTTGCCCGTGACTGGCGCCGGGCCCGCGCGCGGATCGGGCTGGTGCCG
>JAGKSZ010000266.1 GCA_018991295.1 Porphyrobacter sp.
GCCGCGGTTCTCCACCCGTTCGGCGCGCACGCCGCCCACGATGCTGCCCCAGTCATAGCGCAGGGTGCCCATGACGAAGCCTGCGAAGATGCGTTCGCGCACTTCGAAATCGTCAGCGCCGCCGCTGACAGGCGTGAAGGCGAAGTTCGCCCGCGCCGCAGCCGATGCTGCTTCCATCTGCGCAATGTCGAAATAGCGGAAGGTGTAGCCGAGCGGGATTTCGCCCTGGAACGGGATGTCGAGCGCGAAATCGTTGAAATTGGTTGGCAGGCCCAGCGTCGTGAAATCGGCTGCGGCGGTGCGCAGGATTTCGCGGTTCACCGATGTCTTGGTGCGCTGGTCATACTGGAAACCGGCCTTCAGCGTCGCCTCGCCCCCGAACAGGCCGGTGTCATAGGCAAGGATCGCGCGGCCCGTGTAGGCATCGGTATCGTCGATCAGGTCAGCAACGCGGAACTGCGCAAGCGGCTTTGTGAAGCTGTCGATGTCGGTAACTGCGGCGCCGGCCTGAAAGCGGGTCGGGTTTGCCAGCTGGACAGTGCGGAACAACTGCACCCGGTGAAGCAGCGGATCGGTGAAATCATAGGCGACCGTTGGCCGGTCGGTGCGGGTTGAGGGGCTGTTCCAGCGCGCCTCGCCCACGATCGAACGATCATCCTTTGAACGGGTGTAATTGCCCAGCCATTCCAGCCGCAGCCCGCTGTCGCCGAAGGTGTGCTTGCCTTCGATGGTGTTGGTGAACACCGACTGCGCAAAATCGCGCAAGGTGGAACGCTGGTTGATGTCGATGCCATACACCGTGCCGCGCAGCGGGGTGTTGCCGATGCAGATATCGGCATAGCCGGTGGTGGTCGGTGTGGCGTTTGGCGTGATCGTGCAGGGCGTGGCCGCGTTGCTGAGGTCGCTTTCGCGGTCATCGAGGTCGAAGATGTAGTTATCGCGCGCCTCGAAGTCGGTGAAGATCGTATAGACCGACCGCAGCGAGATCTGGTTGTCGTCATCCGGGCGCCAGTCGAGGCGGCCCGATACCGACCAGTTCTTGCGGGTGAGGCGGTAGAGCTTGTTTTCGGTCTCACGGCCCCAGAACCGGGTCACATTGTCCTGACGCTGGTCACGGCTCACACGCTCGAAATCGGTCTCGAAGTTGTCGGTGACCATGTTGCGTTCGTAATAGGTGCCCGACACCAGCACGCCGATTTCGCCAAGGCCACCTGCATCAAAGCGGTTGGAAAGCACGAGGTTGCCTTCATATTCGCGGCGATCCCCAAGTTCGACGATCCCGCCGCCCGCCTTGCCGAAGGCGCGAAAGCCCGGGTAATCGAAGGCCGAACGGGTGATGACGTGGACGTTACCCGCCACGGTTTCGCCCGGCATGTCAGGCGTGATCGCCTTGGCAACGATAATCTGCGCAGCGATGGCCGAGGGAATTGAATCGAAGCGCGCATCGCGGCCTTCGGGGCTGACGACGTTGATCCCGTCAAAGCTCAGCGTGGTCCAGTAATTGGGCGCGCCGCGGATCGAGATGTAGCGGGCCTGGCCCTGATCGCGTTCCACCGCAAGGCCGGGCAGGCGGCCAACGGCCTGCGCGATGTTCTGGTCAGGCAGGCGGCCGACCGAGTCTGCCGAAAGCACGCTCACAAGATTGTCCGACTGGCGCTGGATGCGCAGCGCAGCCGCTTCGGATTCAGCGATCGGACGGGTGCCATCAACGATGATGTCTTCGCCCTGAACCGGCTGGCTCTCCTCGGCGGTCACGTCTTCGGCAAGCAGCGCCTGCGGCACGGCGGCAACGGCGGCAAGCATGATCGCCCTGCGGGTAAGGCGCAGGCCGGCGGCAGTGGTTTTCAGCATTATGGGGCCCCTTGGCTTTTCTGGTTCGCCGGCGGGCTATGGATGCCTCGTGACAATTTGCTGACGCCTGAGGGGTAAAGGCTATGTCACTGATTTGCAACAATTCTGCGCCTTCCCGGCGACAAATGGCAAGTGACTGAAAAGCTGAATGTGTGACCGGAGAATGACCGGAGGATTGCGCTTTTGCGTATCATTGAGGTCACAGAATTGCGCTGCACTGTTGCTGTTTTGCCGCAGACTTTTTGCATCACAAAGGACGCCTCTGGCCAGCATATCCGGGCGCGGTGCACCCGTTGCCGCCGCTCCGCATGGCCGAATCCAGCGCCAATCACGCCCTCCGCGCCGCGATTGACAGCCCCCCGTTCTTCAAATAATCATATTATTGCGATTAATAAGAAATCAGGGGGAGTTTATGGTTCGTTTGCTGCGCAGCTCAGCGTCGTCACTTGCCGTTTTGGTCGCTTGTTCAGGGGCTTGGGCGGGAACTGCTCACGCCCAGACGCAAGCCGAACCGCCCACCAGTGTCACCGGTAAGGCTGATTCGGAGCCCGAGATCATCGTCAGCGGGGTGCGGCAGAGCATCGAGACGTCGATTGATGAAAAGCGCCGTTCGGGCCAGATCAAGGACACCATCACCGCCGAGGACATTGGCCAGCTCGCCAATGAAAACATCGCAGAGGCCTTGCAGCGCATCACCGGTGTGCAGGTCACGCGCAGCGATGACGGCAACGGGCAAGCGGTGCAGATCCGCGGCCTTTCGGAAAACAATGTCCAGATCAATGGCGAAATCCTGTCCGGCACGGCTGCGGATCGCGGGGTCAATTTCCAGGACTTGCCGCCCGAACTGTTCGGCGGGGTCGATATTCTCAAGACCCAGACCGCTGATGCCATCGAAGGCTCGCTTGGCGGGACGATTGACCTGAAGACCCGCGCGCCGCTGGTGGGCAAGAAAAGCTTCAGCGCCAACCTGACTGCCACGGAAAAGCGGGCCGATGTGGGCGATCTCAGCAATCAGGATGTCAATGCGCTGCTGATCAAGCAATTCCGCAATACCCCGATTGGCGATATCGGAGTGCTGTTGAACTTCGGGTACCGCGAAACCGCAAGCGTTGCCGAGGTCTATGGCGGCGGTGATTTCGACGATGCGCCGGGCATCTGGATCCGCAAGACGGGCGATCAGATCCCGCAGAACAACCCCCAGGCGGCCAACGCCAATTTCAACTTCT
>JAGKSZ010000039.1 GCA_018991295.1 Porphyrobacter sp.
GCCCGGCGATGGGGTGGATGCCGTGGGCGCTGTCGCCAATCAGCGCAAGACGCTCGGCCGTGATCTTGGCGGTGTGGTGGAAACCCAGCGGGTAGGACGAGCGGTGCCCGACCGAAAGCACCTTGCCCAGCACCCCGCCCATGCGTTTTTCGACCTCTGCAAGAAAGGCGCGGTCCCCCAGCTTGGTGACGCCCGCCGCATCGGCCTCGGACACGGTCCACACCAGAGATGACCGGTGGGTGCCATCGGCATCATCGTTCAGCGGCAGCAGCGCGAAAGGCCCTGCGGGGTAGAAGATTTCCCACGCAACATTGCCGTGCGGCTTTTCGTGGGTCAGCCCGGCAATGATGGCGCGGTGCTGGTAATCCCACTTGGCGATGGAAATGCCCGCTGCATCGCGGGTCGGCGATTGGCGGCCCTCGGCGGCGATCATCAACCGGCCTTTGAACTTGCGCCCGTCGGCCAGCACGGCGGCGACGCCATATTCGCTGCGCTGGCGTTCGACGACAGTGGCGAGCGGGGTCCATTCGATCAGCGGCTCCTTCGCCGCCGCTTCGAACAGCGCAAGGCGCAGCCGGCGGTTGGGGAACATCCGGCCAAGCGTGCCGCCGCCTTCGCCGGGGACGAAATCGAGCCTGCCGGGCTTTTGCTGATCGGTCACGGCGATGCTGGCGATATCGCAGGCGAACTGCTCAAGCCCCTCGGCAATGCCGATATTTTCGAACAGGTGCCAGCTGGCGGTCGAAATGGCGGTGGCGCGGTCATCAAAGCCTTCGGCGGTGAGTTCGGCCGGATCGGCGCGGTCGATGACATGGCTCGACAGGCCCTTCTTCGCCGCCGCCAGCGCGAGGGTCATGCCCACCAGCCCCCCGCCAAGAATGACGAGATCGCGGGGTTCGTTGGAAGTTGCTGTCACCGTTGCGGCTCCGATTGCGAAGATGTGGCGCTGAGCCTAGAGGGTTGGCCGTGGCCTGCGCAAGAATCTTCCCGCACCCGATCCGTCAATTGCTTGCATGGCTGCTTGCGCTCATCGCAAGTGTGGTGCTGGCGACGGGCGCGCACGCGCTGAAAGTGCCGCCGCCGCCAACCGAGGCGCGCTTTGGCGATACCAAGATCGCCGTCGCACTGTATGCCGAGGGCGCGCCCAAGGCCGGGGCGGAATGGATGCTGGCGCTGCGCTTTACCCCGAGCGCAAGCGAATGGCACGGTTACTGGTCGAACCCGGGCGATGCGGGGCAGGGGATGAGGCTGTGGCTGAACCTGCCCGATGGCTGGCAGGTGGGCGAGGCGCGCTATCCGGTGCCCAAGCGGCTGACGATCAGCGGGCTGATGAACCACATTTACGAAGGCCCCTATACGGTGCTGGTGCCGATCCGGGTTCCGGCGGGCGCCGATGTCAGCGCCGTGCAGCGCGTGACGGGGCACGTCGAATATCTCGCCTGCACCGACAAGATCTGCGTGCCGCAGGACAAGCTGCTCGAAGCCTCTGCCAGCGGCGGTGATTTCGCGCGCTGGCGGGCCGAGGCCGCGCCCCTGATGGATGCGCGCGGCGCCTTTGCGGTGACGGGCAAGGCGTTAGAGCTTGCGGTGCCGGTGCCAGCGGGGCTGGCGCTTCCCGATCCCCACGTCTTCATCGCCAATAACCGGCTGGTGGCCTATGGAGCGCCGCAGACCTTCCGGCGGCAGGGCGATATGCTGGTGGCCGAAATCCCGCTCGATGACTTTGGGACGAAGGATGCGGAAACGGTCACTGGTATTCTCGCTTTCGGAGACGGGGCGGGGGTGGCGTTTGCTGCCCGGCCCGGCACAGTGCCGCAGGGCGGGGAACTGATCGCCGGGCCTGCCGATGCGCCTGCACCGCCGTTGTGGACGCTGATCCTCGGCGCGTTGGCGGGCGGGCTGTTGCTCAACATCATGCCCTGCGTCTTCCCGATCCTCAGCCTCAAGGCCATCGCGCTCGCCCGCGCAGGCGAGAGCGAGGCGAAAGCGCGGGCCGAAGGGCTGGCCTATACCGCAGGCGTGGTGCTGGCCTGCCTGTTGCTGGGTGCGCTGCTGCTGGCCCTGCGCGCAGGCGGCGAACAGATCGGCTGGGCGTTCCAGTTGCAGGAGCCGGGCGTGGTCGTCGCGCTGCTGGTGCTGGCCGCGGCGATCACGGCGAATTTCGCCGGGCTGTTCGAATTGCCCGCCGTGTCGGTCAGCATGGGCGGGGAGCGCGCCGGGGCCTTTGCCACAGGCCTGCTTGCCGCTTTCGTGGCAACGCCGTGTACCGGGCCCTTCATGGCTGCTGCACTGGGTGCGGCGCTGCTGCTGCCCGTTCCGCAGGCGCTGCTGCTGTTTGCCTGCCTCGGGCTGGGGCTGGCGCTGCCGTTCCTGTTGCTGGGTTTCGTTCCGCCCTTGCGGCGGATGCTGCCGAGGCCCGGCGCGTGGATGGAGCGGTTCCGGCGGATCATGGCGGTCCCGATGGGCCTGACCGCGCTCGCGCTGCTGTGGCTTGCTGTGCAGCTCGGCGGGCGGGGCTTTGCGCTCTTCGCGCTGGTGATGCTGTTCGGGATCATCCTCGGCCTGTGGGTGGTCGGGCGTTTGCAGAAGGCGGGCAAGATGGCCTGGCCCGCCTTCGGCCTCGTCGCCGCGCCCTTCCTCGTGTTCGGGGCCTTCGCGCTGCCGGCGAGCTTCGCCGCGCCGCAGGACAAGGCGCGCGCCTCGCTCCACGCCCCGCTCGCCTTCAGCGAGGCCGCGCTTGCCGAGGCGCGCGCCGGGGGGAGGCCCGTCTTCCTGTGGTTCACCGCCGACTGGTGCGTGACCTGCAAGGTCAACGAGAGCGTCGCGATCGAGCGCGAGGAGGTGCGCGCCGCCTTCGAGCAGGCGGGCGTCGTGACGATGGTGGGCGACTGGACGGTGCGCGACGAGACGATCACGCGCTTCCTCACCGCGCAGGGCGCGGCGGGCGTGCCGCTCTACCTGTGGTATCCGGCGGGCGGGGACGCGGGCGAGCAATTGCCGCAGGTGCTCACCCCCGACATGCTCATCCAGCGGGCGCGGGCGGCGGGTGCGGCTCCGCCAGCGGGTTCCGACAGTCGCGCAGGAACTGCATCGGCAGCGGGCTCGGATTGAGGCGGACGAGCCCCGCGCCCGGCACCGTCGCGGTGATCTCGCGCGGGCCGGCGAGCGGCTCCCAGCCCCGATCATCCGCCGGGAGCTCGCCCTGCCAGATCTGCCGCTGGCCCTGCTTCGTCGCCGCGACCTCCATCCGCCCGATCGCGCCGTTGCCGATGAGCGCGAGGAGCGCGCCCGCATCGCGGTCCGCCGGGGCGTGGCGGCTGATGCGGATGCGCGCGGGCGCTGCATCGCCGGCGGTGCGGACACATTCCAACGCCAGTATCACCGGCTCGCCCGGCCTGCCATAGACGAGCCGGTCGGGGCTCGCCGCGCTCGGGCTCCACAGCGCGCCCGTCGTGTCGGGCGAGGCGATCGGGGTGGAGGGGCCGCGCAGGCTCACGATCGTCGCCGCACGCGCCATGTCGGCGTCGGTCGGCGGCGGCTTGCACCCGGCCAGCCCGGCGGCCAGCAGGATCAGCGCGCCGAGGCCAGGGCGGCAAACGCGGTGCACCGGCGCCTCACCGCCCCCGGATGAAGGCGCGCAGGTCCGCGCTCAACTGGGCCCGGTCCTCGTCGCGGATATACATCATGTGACCCGCATCGTAATATTTCCAGGTGATCCGCTCCTGCGGGATGCCGGTGCGCTTCAGCGAATATTCCGCGCCGAAGAAGGGCGTCGCGAAATCGTACCAGCCCTGCGCGTTGAAGACGCGGAGCTGCGAGTTCTGCCGCAGCGCCCGGCCGATCAGCGGCGCGATGTTGAGATAGGCGTTGCGGCCCCAGCCGCTGCCGAGCGACCAATCCCACTGCCGCCCCGGCTCGCTGCCGATCGACTGGTATTCGCGGTCGGTCCGGTAGCCCAGCGTCTCGCGCGCCCAGGCATTGATCGCGGCGGTGTAGCCCG
>JAGKSZ010000267.1 GCA_018991295.1 Porphyrobacter sp.
ATCGGGGCCGGATTGAGGGCATAGGCCGCGGGGGGCGCGGGATCGGGCTCGGGCATGCCGGGCACGGGGGCGTGCGCGGGATCGGTGACCGCCTGCACTACCCGGGGCGCCGCCGCTTGCGGCGGGGCGACATTGGGGTTGCCACCGCCCTGCGGCTCGGGCGGGCGGGCGGCGTCCATCGCCCAGAAGGTGACCGCGCCAAGCAGGCCGACCACCGCCACGCCTGCGGCAAGTTGCAGCCCATCCCCCTTGGCCTTGCGGTCGGTGACAGCAGGGAAAGCGGCGCGGCTGGCAAGGTCGATGATCTCGGCGCTCTCACGCTCACGCGGATCGGCGGCCTCCCCGCCCTCGCCCTTCTTCGGCGGCAAACGCATGGCCAGACGCATCAGTTGGACTCCCTTGCAGTCGTGGTTCGATCGAGCCCGGCGCGGCGCGTGGCGGGCTTCATCGGGCCGGTGTTGGTAAGCGTCGCACTTTCGCGGCCCGAACGCAGGATGATCTGCGCGGGCACGCCGTCGACCACCACGGTATCGCCGCGGGTGGTGTAGTTGACCGGGCCTTCCTTGCCATCGGCATTGGTAATGAGAATGGCAGGAATTGCAGTGCCTTGCGGCCAGCTGAGGAACACCGCCTCGCCATCGTCATAGGCGCGGGTGGGGAGCAGTGCTGGCGTACCGGCGCTGGCCCAGGCGAAGTTGAGGCTGGCCGGATCGGCGGGCGCGCCGACTGCGGAAACGCCGCCCTCGGGCGCACCGACCACCCGCAGGGCCTGTGCTTCGGCCTCGGCAAGCGCCGCAAGACGGGCTTCCTCAGCCGCGCGCTCCAGCTCGGGATAGCGGAATTGCATCACGTAAAGTGCTGAATTCTTTGGGGAGGCAACCAGATCGAACAGGTAGGTGCGCTTGTCCGTCACCACCGTCATATTGGTGCGCGCTGCCGGTTCCAGCGGCTTTACGAACAGGATCGACTGCGCCTTGTTGGGCTGCACCTGCCATGCCGCTGAATCCCCGATGGCGACATTCTCGATCACTTCATCAGGCGCGAACTTGATGGTGGTCTGGACCTTCACCATGCCATCGATGCGGACCACGGCATTTTCATCGAACACAAGCGTTTTCAGGCGCTTGTCCTGCGCAGAAAGCGGCGCTGAAAGGATCAGGGCAAGGCTCGCAAGGAGCATGGGCCGGGTCATTGGTAGGTCTCCGGGGGAGGTGTCTTGGGGGTCGGCGCGGGCACGCCGGATGCAGGGGCGGCGGCAGAACGGAAGCGGTTGCCGATCCCGCGGGTGCGCGATCCGGCCGCTCCGCCAGGCACAAAGGCACTGCCAGCGCCGCCATCGACGAGGACCCTTGTTTCACGTGAAACAGTGCCCGAAGGCCCTGCATCATTGGCCGCAAGCGCAGGCGAGAGGGGGGCAAGGTCGACCCTGCGGGGGGTCTGGAGGGGGCCAGCGGGAGGCAAGACCGCCCCACGCGCACCGCTGCCGGCCACCTGCTGCACCACCGGCACCGGGCGCGGCGTTTCTGCCGGCCGATCCCGATCCCGCGCCGAAGGCACCAGTCCGAACACCTGCCAGCCCGCCACCATCGTGCCCGCCACCTTCAGCGCAATCAGCATCAGCGCCATATGCACCGCGCCGATCAGGAAGAAGGCCATGGCCGCCTGCTGATCGATCTGGCCCGGCACCCGCACCAGCGCGGCCAGCACCGGCACCGAAAGCTCCAGCATGATCGATCCGCCCAGCACCGCAAACAGCGGCGCCAGTGCCATCATCACCAGCCCCTTGAGCCAGCCGGTAAACAGCCCGCGCGTGCCATCGAACAGCGCCAGCACCACAAAAATCGGCCCCACCGCCAAGAGCAGCGCCAGCGCGATCCGCGCCGTCACCAGCAGGCCGACCGTGCCGAGCAGGAACAGCATCGCCCCGATCCACATCATGCCCGGCGGCGAAAAGGCGCTGATATCCTTGGTATCCCCGCTCGCCTGCTGGATGCTGCGGAACACCACGTCCAGCTTCTGCGCGAACACGCTGGTGGCGCTTTCCCCGCGCACGCCGGTCAGGATGCCGGCGATCTGATCCGGCCCGCCGATGAAGATGTTGTAGAACACCGATGAAAAGGCAACGAAACTGGTGGCAAAGGTCAGCACCAGCCCCAGCGTCATCATTTTCGGAATCAGCACCCGCACCGACAGGTTCGACCGGCCCAGCATCAGCGATATGCCGAAGAAGCCGACATAAAGCCCCAGCAATATGGTCAGCGCAAAGGCCAGCTGCCCCTCGGTGCCGAACAGGCGGTTGAAGGCCTGTTCGGATACGCCGCTGGCAATGCAATCCACCGCTGAAAGCGCAGCGGACACGCCCGTGCCCATCGCCTGTGCGGCGGTATCGCAGGCCGCGCTCATTCGGCGGCCTGCCACATCGTTTCGTCCTCGCCTGCAGCCCCATCAGGCCCAATTCCCTCAGGCCACACGCGGCCCGTGAGAGCGGGATACCAGGCCGCAGGCGCATCGCCCACCGCCTCGCGCAACAGATCGAGGCGGCGCACCGCGCTTTCGCGGCCCGACAGGATCGTGAGGACTTCCGGCGCGCCCGAAAGGTCCAATCGCACCACCACGCTGGCATCGGGCTGGCGCACCAGAAAGGCGCGGCTGTGCGCAGGCAGGCTGCGGATCAGCGCGAATTCGTGCGCGGTAAGGCCAAAGCCATCGCAATAATCCTCAGGGCGTGCCCGCGAATTGGGCATGAACACCATGGTTGCGGTCTGTTCGACCAGCGCGGTCGAAATGCGGCTGTCGAGCGCATCGCGCGCGCTTTGCGTGGCAAAGCCGACCAGCGCGTTGCGTTTGCGCAGCGTTTTCAGCCAATCGCGGATGCGCGCAGCAAACACCTCATCATCCAGCGCCTTCCAGCCTTCATCGATCAGGATCATGGTCGGCTGCCCGTCCAGCCGTTCATCGATGCGGTGGAACAGATACATCATGACAGGCGTGCGCAGGCGCGGGTTTTCCAGCAGCGCGGTCATGTCAAAGCCGAGCACGCGGGTTTCCAGATCGAGCAGATCGCGCTCATTATCGAACAGCCAGGCGTGCTCGCCGCCCTCTTGTCCATTGGCGCCGATCCACGCCGCCAGCCGATCCGCCAGATCGCCCGGCTGCGGGCGGCGGGTGCCGGACAGCAATTCCTTGAAATGGCGCAAGCGGCGCAGCGAAGCGGCGTTGGCGTAGGTCGCATCGACCGCCGCGGAGATGGTGGCGAATTCCTCCGGCCCGTCAGCCTTCAGCAGCACGCTGAGCCAATCGCGCAGGAAGGCGCGGTTGGCAGGGCTATCGGGGAGCGAAAGCGGATTGAAGCCGGTGGGCGCGCCGGGGCTGATGCGGTCATAGCGCCCGCCGATCCCGCGAATGAACAGCTCCGCCCCGCGATCCTTGTCGAACAGGATGGTGCGCGGTTTGAACTTCTGGGCCTGCGCCGCAAGGAAGTTCATCACCACGGTCTTGCCCGAACCCGAAGGCCCGATGACCGAAAAATTGCCAAGATCGCCGTGGTGGAAATTGAAGAAGAAGGGCGTTGCGCTGGTGGTTTCCAGCAGGGTCACCGCCTCGCCCCAGTGATTGCCGCTCGCCTGCCCCAGCGCAAAGCCGTGGAAGCTGCCGAAGCCTGCCATATTGGCCGAGGAAATCAGCGCGCGGCGCACGATATATTCCTCGTTGCCGGGGAATTGTGCCCAGAAGGCGGGTTCCAGATTGGTGTCCTCGCGCACCGCAATCGCGCCGGTATCGGCCAATGCTGCGGCGCAGGCGGCCATGGCATCGTCAAGCCGCGGGAGTGTTTGTTCGCGCACCAGCACGGTGAGGTGATGATCGCCAAAGCCCACCGCGCCATTGCCCAGTGCATCGCGCGCGGCGAGCATATCGGCGCGTTCGGCGGCGGCTTCCTCGTCCACCGAGCGCGAACGGCGCAGCGCCAGATCAATGCGTTCCTTGGCGGTGGTGCGCTCGTTCGGGGCGTAGCTTTCGGTGACCACCATCTCGAACGGCAGGCGCAACAGGTTGTCGAGCAGGCCGGGGGACGTGGCTTCGGGATAGTCCTTGAGGCCAAGGATCGCGGCGAAATCAGGCGCGGCGCTGCCGCGCAGTTCCATCGCATCAAGCCCGAAAGAGGCGCGGCGATAGGGGAGCATATGGCCGATGTCGGTTTCGGGCGAAGGGCGGCGCACGGGGCGCATCTCGCCATTGTAGAGCGCGGAGAGCAGCTCCAGCATTTCCGAATTGGTGCCTGCTGCGCCCGGGGCCTGATAATCGCCCAGCACCGCCGCGCCGTAGCTTTGCAAGGACGCGACGAGGCCAGTGATCGCGGCCTTGAGGCTGCGCAGGTCCTTGGGATCGGCCTCAAGCTCGTCGGCGCCTGCGCGGTTGAACATCTTGGCAAGGCGTTCAGGAAGGCCCGTCTTGCCGCGTGCGGGGCGGCGGATGAGGGTGACGAACTGATCATTGATGAACAGCGATCCGCCCGCCAGCCGCTCTTTCCAGCGCGCATCGATGTGGCGCGAGAGGGGATCGGGGAATTCCGCGTCCAGCTCCACCTCCACCCGGCGGCGGATGACGTGGTGATACATCACGAAGCGCGCATCGAGCGTCGAACGCAGCATCACTTCACGCGTGGCGGCGTGGGCGTTCAAGGCATCCGAATCCTCGGTTTCGAACAACAGGCCGGGGACCTGAATGGCGCTCATCACGCTGCCATCGCGCAGCAGCACGGTGTTCTCGTCAATCAGGCGGGCATAGGGCAGGCGATCGCCCACCTTGGCTTCCTTCGCGCTCCACGCGGCAGCGCCGATCCACTTACGGGGCATAGGAATTGCACCCCCAACGCTTGAAATTGGGCACCCGCGGGCACTTGGAAACCTTGGTGATCCACAGATCAAAGATGCGTGGTTCGCGCAGGCTCGCGAAATAGCCGATCACGTGCATCACGGCGGGCACGGGCAGGATCCACCAGCTTTTCAGGATCAGGAAGGCGATCGTCGTCACCATCAGGTTGATGATGAAGAAGTTCATCGTCACGCCGGCGAACATCTGCGGGCGGGTGAGCGCGCGGTGGACGGGGTGGCGGACGAGGTCGCTCATGCCGGGCCTACCCTGCGGCCGACTGGATGCCGGCGACGATGGTGGTCGCGCCGAACAGGATGAAGACGCCGATGATCACCGTCGCGCCGAAGCGCCAGTTCATCCGGCCGGTGAGCATCATGAACCCGATCGCGGCGACCGCCATGACCGCCACGGTCGTCGCCACGGTGCCAAGCAGCGTGCCCTGCAGCCACAGCAGGGCATTGTTGATCGGGCCGGAGCCTGCCGGATCGGCGGCTTGCGCAAAGGCGGCGCTGTGGGCACTTGCCAGCGCGATCAGGGCAGCAATTCGGGCAGGAAGGCGGAAGCTTGGCATCATGTCTTTCTCGGGTCTCGCAGGGGCCGGGTCATTGCCCCGGCGCGCGCGCGTGGTTGGACAGCCGCCCCATGATGGCGGCAACATAGTTTTGGGTCTCGCGGATATTGGGGATACCCCCGGCCCGCTCGACCCGGCCGGGGCCGGCGTTGTAGGCCGCGAGCGCCTTTTCGATATCGCCGCCGAAGCGGTCAAGCTGTTCGCGCAGGTACCGCGCCCCGCCCTCCAGATTGGCGAAGGGATCGCGCGGGTCGACACCCAGATAGCGCGCCGTGCCCGGCATCAGCTGGGCCAGCCCCTGCGCACCGACGGGCGAGCGTGCGTTCTCGTTCCAGCGGCTTTCCTGCCACACCACCGCCTCCATCAGCGCCGGCGCCAGATCGAAGCGCTGGCTGAGTTCGGCAATCTTGGCGGCATAGCGCGGCGGGATCGCAGCGGCATGGCGGGCAGGATCGGTGATCGCGTGCGCCGGGGCGAAATCGGGCGCTGCCGCCTCGGCGGGCGCAGCAGGCACACCCGAGGCAGCCTGCCCTGCCAGCGGCCCTGCCCCCCAGCGCGCACCATCGGGCCCGAGTTCGAGCACATCGGCCCGCCCCTCGGCCGCCAGTCCGATCGCAGCAGCAACAATCATGACGCGGCACGCCGCGGCGAGAATCATGTCTCGGGCCTCCAGAATGGCCCGCTTTGTCTAACCTAAATGACAAGCGGGTGACAGTCTTGCGAAAGCCTCTCCCCAAGCTGGCGCATTGCTGACAGCAAAACGGGCAGGCTGCGCTGGCAACCCGCCCGTTCGCGCGGTTCGGTGCGACCCGAGGGCCGCGTTATTCAGCCATGCTCAATCGCGATAGGTCAGCTGCCCGGCGCGGGCCGCAGCCGGGCGGAATTCGCCGCGTTCGAGCATCTTGATCGCCTTGCGCGCCAGACGCCGCGAATCCGTGGCGCTGCCATCGGCGGTGTCGAGCTCGATCACCTCATGGCACGCCAGCGCCTGCTCGAAGGCCGCGCGCGCCTTGGCGTCATGGCCTGCCTGCGCATAGGCAATGCCGAGATTGATCAGCACGGCGGCATCATGCGGATTGGCGGT
>JAGKSZ010000040.1 GCA_018991295.1 Porphyrobacter sp.
GGCGGGATTGCGACCTTGCAGATGGCGGTGCTGGTCAGCGACGCGGGCTTTGCGCCGCTGACATGGGGGCTCTACCTGCTGATCGGAGCGGCACTGTCTGGCCTTGGCTGGCGGTTCGATCCCCTGCGGCCCGGCACGCTGGTAGCCGCTGGGCTGGGGCTATGGTTGCTGGTGATCTGGCCCGATCCCGAACCGGGTTTCTATGCGATGGTGGCGGCAGGGCATGTGGCGATCTTCGCACTTGTGCCATTGGCGCATCATGCGCGAGGCCGGGCAGGTCTGCTCGATCTGGCGCAGCTGGCGGCGGTTTCAACGATCATGGCAATCGCCGTTTATGCCCGGTTCGGGCGCTGGGATGCGGACACCTATGAGCCGCTGCTGGCGCTTGCCATCGCTGCCCTCGCGCTGATTCCGGCCGCGGCCTTTGCGCTGCTGTGGAAGCGCGGCGAGGAGGGCCGGACCCGCGAGGTGCTGAGCGTGCTTGTCCCGGCGGCGGCGCTGGCCTTTGGTGCGCTGCTGCTGGTGAGCCCTGCGTGGCTCGCCCCGGCAATGGCGCTGCCTGTTGCAATCGTGCTGCTGTGGTGCGAGGCGCGCCGGGATGCGCCTGCGCTCCACGCGGCGGCATGGGCTGGGGCTGCAAGCGGGCTCATCGCGCTGGCGGTAACGCCCGATTTTCCTGCCGAGTTCACGCAGCTTGGCGATCTGGCGCGGCCGGTCGATCCCTTGCGCGCCGTGCTGCGCTGGGCTGCGGCGGCGGCGCCCTTTGCGGCGCTGGCGATCATTGCCCGTCCAGCCCCGTCGCGCGCTGTGGCCGAGGTGCTGGGGGTGGTGCTCGGCTACGGTTTGCTGGCGCAGGTCTTGCCCAGCGGTGCCTTGGCCTGGACAGCGGCAGCGGCCGCCATCGGCCTGTTTATCGCCCTGCGTCAGCGCATCGCAGCGTGGGTCAGTGCACTTGCCATCGCGGCAGGCTGGAGCCTTGTGCCGCTTGCCATATGGATGACCGGCGGCTTGCTGGCGCTGGCAGGCGAACCCTTCATGGTGAGCGCGGCGGCAGGTCCGATGGACCTCGCCTTGCGCATCGCGCCGCTGATCGCCGGGCTGGCGGTGGTGCTTGCCAAGGGGCAGGATTTGCGGATCGAGGCACGCGCCGGCGTGCTGGCGGCGCTCGGGGTGATCGGCACCATCGCGGTGCATAGCCTTTACAAGCAGGTCTTTGCCATCACCTCGCTGTTCCAGTTCGAACATTACGGCATGGGTGAACGCAGTATCTGGCAGGCGGCACTTGTGGCGGCAGCCTATGGCACAGGGCAGAACCTGCCAGCGGCGTTGCGGCGCCCGGTGAGCCTTGGCCTTGCCGCCGCGGCGCTGGCACATTTTGCGGTGTTTACACTGCTGCTCCACAATCCGCTGTGGAGTGTGCAGCATGTGGGGCCCACCCCCGTCGCCAATTGGCTGACGCTGGCCTACCTTGCCGCGATGGCTAGCCTTTGGATCGCCCGTGACCATTGGCCCGAGGCGCCGCCTGCGGCCCGCATCGCCACAGATGCGGCGATGATGGGGCTGATCGCGTTGCTCGCCTTTTCGCTGCTGCGCCAGATGTTTGCCGGATCGGTGCTGACGTCGCGCGGCATCGATCAGACCGAAAGCCTGCTGATCTCGCTGCTCGGGATTGTGCTGGCGCTGGCCTTCCTTTGGTGGGGCAGCTGGCGCGCGTCACGCAGCTGGCGGATCGGCTCGCTGGTGCTGATGCTGGTGGCTGTGATCAAGGTGTTCCTGATCGATGCTGCAGGCCTTGAAGGCCTGCTGCGCATCGCCAGTTTCATGGCGCTGGGTTTCAGCCTGATCGGGATTGGCTGGGTCTATACCCGCCAGCTTTCGCGCACCCGGTCAGGCTGAAGCACGGCGCCCTCAGGGCCGCTTGGTGCCGCCGGGTTTGGGGCCGGACTTCGGGCCCGGCTTGAACCCCTGCTTGAAGCCCGGCTTGCCCTTGGGCTTGCCGTGGAACTTCCCATCACCGGGGCCATTTGCGCCCGCGCCACGGTTGAACGGCTTGGCGTGAACCTTGGGGGCGAATTGCTTGCGGTTCTCGCGGGCTTCCATGCGCGGGCCTTCGGCGGATTGCTCGATCAGGATCGCGTCCTGATCGTCATCGTCTGATCGGGTGCGCTGCAAGGTCGCGGCAAATTTGGGCGCAATATCGCGCGGGATCTGGAACCACGTGTCGTTCGGCCCCACGCGGATCGCGCCGATTTCGCTGCGCGTCACGTGACCACGGCGGCAGATCAGCGGGAGCAGCCAGCGCGGTTCGGCATTGTTGCGACGGCCAATGCTCATCTTGAACCACACCACATCCTCAAACCCCGGACGATGCTTTTCAGCCCTTGCCTTGTCACGCGCTTCGGGGGTGTTGGCGAGCAGTTCTTCGGGCACGGGCAGCTTGGCACGGTGCGCCTGCACCAGGGCTGCTGCGATGTCTTCGGGCGCCATGCGCTGGAGCAGTTCGGCCGCGATCGCCCGGTCGGCCTCATCATATTCTGCCGGAGCGGTAAGCTTTTCCATCAGCCGCACGTGATCCATTTCGCGGATCGCCTCGGCGGTGGGGGCGTCGATCCAATCGGCGGCAATGCCTGCCCCGCGCAGCATGCTCTCCACACCGCGGCGGCGGTTGAAGGGCACGAGGATGGCGGCGGTGCCTTTCTTGCCAGCGCGCCCCGTCCGTCCCGAACGGTGCTGCAAGGTTTCCGCATCGCGCGGCGTATCGACATGGATGACAAGGCTCAGCGTCGGCAGGTCGATCCCGCGCGCTGCGACATCGGTGGCGACGCACACCCGTGCGCGGCGGTCACGGATCGCTTGCAGCGCGGCGTTGCGTTCTGACTGCGAATGCTCGCCTGAAAGCGCCACAACGCCGAAGCCGCGGTTCTGCAAGGTCGCATGAAGGCGGCGCACAGCCTCACGCGTGGCGCAGAAGCAGATCGCGGATTCGGCCTCGTGGAAGCGCAGCAGGTTGACCACCGCGTTCTCGATCTCCGAAGGGCCGACGACGACCGCCTGATAGCTGATATCGTCATGCCCGCGGTCGGCATCGGCCAGTTGGAGGCGAAGCGCATCGCGCTGGTAGCGTTCGGCAAGACGCACGATCGCGCGCGGCATGGTGGCCGAAAACAGCAGGGTGCGGCGGCTTTCCGGGGCGGCGTCGAGGATTTCTTCGAGATCCTCGCGGAAACCCATGTCGAGCATCTCGTCCGCTTCATCGAGCACGACGCCGATCAGCGCCGACAGATCGAGCGAGCCGCGTTCGATATGATCGCGCAGGCGGCCGGGCGTGCCGACGACGATGGCAGGGCCCGAGGCAAGGGCGCGGCGTTCCTTGCTGGCGTCCATGCCGCCCACGCAGGTGGCGATGCGCATCCCGGCGGCGGCATAAAGCCAGCCCAGTTCGCGGCTGACCTGCAAGGCAAGTTCGCGGGTGGGGGCGATGACCAGCGCCAGCGGGCGATCGACCAGCGGGCTACCCCCAGTGGCGGCCAGCAGAGCTTCGGCAAGGGCCAGCCCGAAGGCGACCGTCTTGCCCGATCCGGTGCGCGCCGAAACGATCAGGTCGCGTCCGGCGGATTCGGGGGCAATGGCAGCGGCCTGCACCGGAGTGGGTGCGGCATAACCGCGCTCGGCAAGGGCTTGGGCCAGCAGCGGCGGGAGATTTTCAAAAGACATAGGAGGGCTTTGCTCGGGGATGCGCGGATGGTTCGCGGGGGGAGGCAGAAGGCGTGAGAACGGTGCGAACCGGGATCGACGCGGGCGAGTCTGCACCGGGCGTCATAGGCGGGTGCGCCGCAGCCCATAGCGGCAAAGCGGCGGTTTGGCTTGCGTTATTTTGCAGATGCGAAAAGCGCCCTGCAATCAAGGGCAACTAAGGTGCCGGAGCAAAGCCCCGGCACCTCGGCGCATCGGTCGGTTACTTCACATCGAAACGATCAAGCATCATGACCTTGTTCCAGGCCTTGGCGAAGTCCTCCACGAACTTCGCCTCGCCGCCTGTGACCGCATAGGTTTCGGCCACGGCGCGCAGTTCGGAATTGCTGCCGAACACCAGATCGACTTCGGTCGCGGTCCACTTGAGCGCACCGGTCTTGCGGTCGCGGCCTTCGTAAAGGCCCTTGTTGGCCGCCGGCTTCCATTCATTCCCCATGTCCAGCAGGTTCACGAAGAAGTCATTGCTGAGCGTTCCGGGCTTGTCGGTGAACACCCCGTGCTTGGCCCCGCCGCTGTTGGCATCGAGCATCCGCATACCTGCCAGCAGCACGGTCATTTCCGGCACGGTCAGGGTCAGCGTGTCAGCCTGATCGACCATCATCTGCGTCGGGGTCAGGCGGGCCTTGTCGCTGAAGAAGTTGCGGAAAGCGTCAGCGGCCGGGCGCAGCAGTTCGAAGCTCTTGGCATCGGTGTGCGCATCGGTCGCATCGACCCGCCCCGGGGTGAAGGGAACGGTGACGGAGTGGCCCGCAGCCTTTGCCGCATCTTCCACCGCCACGACGCCGCCCAGCACCACGAGATCGGCGATCGACACCTTCTTCGCGCCCGCGCCGGCGTTGAACTTCGCCTGCACGCCTTCAAGCGCCTTCACCACCTTGGCGACGACTTCGGGATCGTTGAGGCCCCAGTCCTTCTGCGGCGCGAGCCGGATGCGCCCACCATTGGCACCGCCGCGCATATCGGTATCGCGGAATGTGACAGCCGATGCCCATGCCGTGCGCACCAGATCGGAACGCGAAAGGCCCGCGGCGCGGATCGCCTGCTTCAGCTGCGCGACATCGCCATTGTCGATCACCGCATAGTCAGCCTTGGGCAGCGGGTCCTGCCAGATCAGGTCTTCTTTCGGCACTTCAACGCCGACATAGCGCGCCTTGGGGCCAAGATCACGGTGGGTGAGCTTGAACCACGCACGGGCAAAGGCTTCGTCCATCGCCTTGGGGTCCTTGACCCAGCGGCTGGTGATCGCGCCATAAGCGGGATCATAGCGCAGCGCGAGGTCGGTGGTTAGCATCACCGGCGCGTGGGTCACGTTCGGATCGAAGGCATCGGGCACGACCTTCACGTCTGCCGCGTTGACCGGCTCCCACTGCTTGGCGCCTGCGGGGCTGGTGGTCTGCTTCCATTCGAAGGCGTAGAGGTTTTCGAGGTAGTTGCTGCTCCACTGCACGGGCGTGACGGTCCATGCGCCTTCAAGGCCGCTGGTGGTTGCATCCTTGCCAACGCCAGAGCCGCAAGAGTTCTTCCAGCCAAGGCCCTGCGCTTCAACGCCCTCGGCTGCCGGCTCCTTGCCGATGCAATCGGCCGCCTTCCTGGCGCCGTGCATCTTGCCGATAGTGTGCCCGCCGATGACGAGCGCGGCGGTTTCTTCATCGTTCATGCCCATCCGCCCAAAGGTGGTGCGGATCTGCTTGGCCGATGCAAGGATATCGGGGTTGCCGCCCGGACCTTCGGGATTGACATAGATGAGGCCCATTTCCGTGGCGCCCAGCGGATTGTCGAGGCTTTCGCCTTCCGCGTTGCGTTCCGAGGTCAGGAACTTGGTTTCCGGGCCCCAATAGACCAACTCGGGCTCCCACGCATCGGCGCGGCCACCGGCAAAGCCGAAGGTCTTGAAACCGGTGTTCTCCAGCGCGACGTTGCCCGCAAGGATGATGAGGTCAGACCATGAAAGCGCCGCGCCATACTTCTGCTTGACCGGCCACAGCACGCGGCGGGCCTTGTCGAGATTGCCGTTGTCGGGCCAGCTATTGAGCGGATCGAAGCGGATCTGCCCGCCATCCGAACCCCCGCGCCCGTCACCCGAACGATAGGTCCCGGCCGAGTGCCATGCGAGGCGGATGAACAGGCCCGCATAATTGCCGTAGTCGGCCGGCCACCATTCCTGCGAATCCGTGAGCGCTGCGTTGATATCGGCCTTGACCGCCTTCAGATCGAGCTTGGCGAATTCGGCTGCGTAATCGAACGCGGGGCCATTGGGATCGGGGTTATATTCGTTCTGGCGCAGACGGGTGAGGTCGACGACATTGGGCCACCAGCCCTGCACGTTGCGCGGGGCAGCTTCGGCCTGCGGCATGGGCGCGCGGCCCATGCCAGGCTCGTTGAAGCCGGGCGGGGTCGCCATCGCGGGCGCGGCGGCAAGGAGGGCGGAGGAGAGGAGAAGGGTAGCCTTCGTCTTGAACGTCATTGTTGAACCCTGTTGTTCTGATCACTGACAAAATGTGGGGGCGGCGCCCTTGCTGCATCCAGCAGACAGGCGCAGCCCCGCGCTGGAGCCCGATACAAAGCAGGTGCCTGCGCGAAAAACGGCTTGTCGTAATCACAGTGATGCGGATTTTCGATGATCCCTTGATCGGGGATCGAGCGAAGATCACCTTGGCCTAGCGGGCGCGCGATCGGCGGTATCCGGCCGCCTGTGCCTGCGCTTCGGTGCAGAAATACTCCTCGGCGCGGGTCTGGGCGTAATAGGGCATGCCGGGCAGGTGGTAGATATATTCACCCTTGCGCGAATGATTGCCCTTGATGAGGCATTGGCCGCCCTGCGCGATCCGCTGCGCAGGCACCGTTCCGGCCCGCGATGGGTTGCGGGCAGCACGCTGCTGTGCGGGGGCCATTTGCCGCGCGGCGCGGAAATCGGCAGGCGACTGGAAATCCCACTGCCAGATGCCCGCCCGTGCGGCTCGTGCCCGCGCTTCTGCCGCGACATAATCTGCACTGTAGCGGGTGAAAGCGGTGGCCCATCCCGATGTCACCAGCGCAGCGCCGATATCGACCCCCGCAGTCTGGCAGCGGGCCACGGTGCGGCCGTGAACGTCAGTGTCCTGCGGCAGGCAGACAAGTCTGGCACCATCGATCAGTCCTTCGAGCGCCTCCTTGGCCATCTTTCCGCAAGGCACAGGCGTTCCGTTGCTGAAGCAGGTTTGGGCATATTCCGGCGCGTCCACGCCAAACAGGCGCACCTCGGTGCCGCCGACCTTAAGCGAATCGCCGTCGATCACTTCGGCAGGGCCTTCAATGATGTTGGCCAAGGCGATGGCAGGTCCAACCAGAGCCGAAAGCGCGGCGAGAGTGCGAAGCAGGACGGGGCGGCGCATCATTTATCCTGTGGCTTGGGAAAGGCCGCAATCTTGCGCAGGCGGCCTTAAGGATTTCTGACTTTCAGTAGAGGGCCTAGCCCGCTGCTAGCGATTGGTGGACGAGCGCGGAAAACCCGATCCACGCCGAAAACATCAGCAAGTAGGGCCAACGGCGCGGCCACAAGGCAGCAACAAGCAGGGTGCTCGCCGTCGTCCCGCCCAGCGCCAGCAACACTGCGCTTGCCGCCAGTGGATCAGCGCCGGACAGCGCAGCCTGCGCAGCGATGCTTGCCCATTGCGCAGGCAGCAAGGCAAGCAGCCAGGGCGGCAGGGCACCGGGATGCGCGAAGGCGGTAGTGACGATTGCTGCCTCACCTGCAACCACCCCAAGCGCAATCCACCAGCCCTTTCGGCCGGATGAGCGCGCGAACAGCGCGCCGCGTGCAGCAAAGCTGATGCTGGCGATCACCATTGCAATTGCCGTGGCAAGAGCAGGGGGCGGGGCGATCACCCCCATGATGCGCGCCAACAGCACCAGCAATACGCCCGTCATCAGGCCGAGCGCTGCGCCCTTCCACAAGCGTCCGGACAATGCTGCGCCGATCATCGCGGCCCCCATCATGCCCACCGCAAGGACGGGCGCTGTGACGGCAACATTGCCCGTTGCATCGGCAGGAACAGCCAGCAGCACCAGCGCCAGAGCCGCTGATCCTGCGATGAGGCAGCAAGCCAGCCCTGCGGCCTTCGGTCGGGCGAACGGCAGAGGATCGGGCGATGCTTGCATGATGGCGCTGTGAGCGATGCGCCCCCCCTTGTCGAGCATGGGCTGAACCGACATCCCCAAGGCCGCTTGTCGATCTGGTCCTCTTGCCAGCCTGCCCAGCCTTGCATGATACGAAGATTTGCGACAGCGCGGCATTTCTGCGGAGCCCATAACCATGCCTGATGCCGAACTGACCTCGCCTGATGCCGCTGCCCGGAACGCCCACATCGCCTTGCTCGAAGCGATCGAACAGCGGCTGCGCTGGCTTTCATCATGGACGGTGCACAACGCCAACAACCTGCGCGAAAAGCGTGATGGGCTGAAGGTCGGCGGGCATCAGGCGTCGTGTGCATCGATGACCGCGATCATGACCGCGCTCTATTTTCACGCGCTGGGGCCGAAGGACAAGGTGGCGGTGAAACCCCACGCGGGGCCGGTGCTGCACGCGATCCATTACCTGCTGGACGAACAGACCCGCGAGAAGCTGGAAGCCTTCCGCGGGCTGGGCGGGGTGCAGTCCTATCCCAGCCGCACCAAGGACACGATCCCGGTCGATTTCTCCACCGGATCGGTCGGGCTTGGGGTGGCGGTGACGGCGTTCAGCAGCCTCGTGCAGGATTACCTCGTCGCGCACGGCCAGCTGGCGGAAGGCGATACGGGCCGGATGATCGCGCTGATGGGCGATGCCGAACTTGATGAGGGCAATATCTACGAATGCCTGATCGAGGGCTACAAGCACGATCTTCGCAACTGCTGGTGGATCGTCGATTATAACCGCCAGTCCCTCGATGCGACCACCGCCGACCGGATGTTCCGCCGCTTCGACGATATCTTCGAGACTTGCGGCTGGCGGGTGGTGACCCTGAAGCACGGGCGGCTCCAGCGCGAGGCGTTCAAGCGTCCCGGCGGCAAGGCGCTTGAGGACTGGATCGAGAATTGCCCCAATGCGGATTTCGCGGTGCTGACCTATTTGGGCGGCGCGGCCTGGCGCGAGCGGCTGGAGCGCGATCTTGCAGGCGTGCGGGGCGTGGCTGAACTGCTCGCCGATCATGACGATGCTGCACTTGCCCGGCTGATGACCAATCTCGGCGGGCATTGCCTTGAAACCCTGACGCAGGCCTTCGACGCCGCGACTGGTGACCAGCCTACACTGTTCATCGCCTACACCGTCAAGGGTTACGGCCTGCCGCTGGCCGGGCACAAGGACAACCACTCTGGCATGATGAACACCGCGCAGATCGAAGGCCTGCGCGCCGAACTCGGGATCGAACCGGGGCAGGAGTGGGACAAGTGGGCGGGCCTTGGCGACAATCTCGCCGCGCGGCTGGACGCGCTGGTCAAGGACAGCCCGATCGCCCGCAAGGCGGCCGAACACCGCGCCGCCCCGGTTCCGGTGCCGCCGCTGCCCGTGCCGGAAGGCGCGGCGCAATCGACACAGGCCGCCTTTGGCAAGGTGCTCTTCGATCTCGCCAAGTCGGACGAGCCGCTCGCCGACCGGATCGTCACCACCGCGCCCGACGTGACCCAAACGACCAACCTCGGCGCCTTCGTCAACCAGCGCGGGCTGTTCCGGCGGCAGGAACTGGCGGATGTGTTCCAGAAGGCGAAAATCCCCTCGGCACAGAAATGGAGCGCGCATACGGCTGGCCAGCACATCGAGCTGGGCATTGCCGAGAACAACTTCTTCCTCGCCATGACCTCGCTGGGGCTGGCCGCGCCGCATTTCGGCACGCGGCTGCTGCCTGTGGGGACGGTCTATGATCCGTTCATCGCCCGCGGATTGGATGCGCTCAATTACGGCTGTTATCAGGATGCGCGCTTCCTGCTGGTGGGCACGCCTTCGGGCATTACGCTGGCAGGCGAGGGCGGGGCGCACCAGTCGATCAATACGCCCCTGATCGGGATGGGGCAGCCGGGCCTCGAAAGCTTCGAGCCCGCCTTTGCCGACGAGGTTGCGCTGCTGATGCAATGGGCCTTTGCGCATATGCAGGCGGACGGCGGCAGCTCGGTCTACCTGCGGCTCACCACCCGCCAGATCGAACAGCAGGTCCGCGCCGATGACGCATGGCAGGCGGGCGCGCTTGCCGGGGCCTATTGGCTGCGCGAGCCTGCGCCGGGGGCGAGGGCAGCGATTGCCTATAGCGGCGCGGTGGCGCCCGAGGCACTGGCCGCATGGACGCAATTGCAGGACGACTTGCCCGGCCTCGGCCTGCTCGCCGTGACCTCGCCCGACCGGCTGCACCGCGATTGGTCGGCGGCCCGTGCGGCGCGCTGGCAGGGCGTGGAGCGTCAGCCCAGCCACATTGAAAGCCTGCTCAGCCAGCTTGCCCCCGATGCCGGCCTCGTCACCGTCCTCGATGGCTCGCCCGCCGCGCTATCATGGCTCGGCGGGGTGCGCGGACAGCGGGTCAGCCCATTGGGCACCGACCGCTTCGGCCAGACCGGCGATCTGATCGATCTCTACCGCACTTACCGGCTTGATGCAGAAGCCATCATTGATGCCATGGCCGAGCTGTTCCTTGGCTGATGCAGGGTAAACCGTGCGCCCGAAGGCCCTCGACGTTAATTGCCGATCGTCACATCGTCGGTCATTGGCAGGTTGCATGACGAGGTGCCGGTGCGGAAGCATTGGCGACCGGGTATCGCGGTCCAATGGCGGGAACCGACATCGGCCGGTGCGAAGGCCTGCCCGGGCAGGATGAGGGCACGTGGGCCGGCCTCAATATTTTTCGAGTTCGACCATCATCCGCTTGTAGCCATGCACGAAGCACGCCGGGACGATTTCCGGTGCTTCGACCACATTGATCCGCAAGCGCCGCTTCTGCAATTCGCCGATCAGCGTCGTCAGTTGCAATTCG
The DNA here is from genome assembly GCA_018991295.1 of Porphyrobacter sp. Taxonomy (GTDB): domain Bacteria; phylum Pseudomonadota; class Alphaproteobacteria; order Sphingomonadales; family Sphingomonadaceae; genus Erythrobacter. The sequence goes on from JAGKSZ010000040.1 coordinate 10,728, forward strand.
GCCAGCCGCGCGCCGACACAGCGGTGGATGCCGTAGCCAAAGGCAAGGTGACGGCGCGCGTTCTCGCGCTCTACCCGGATATGATCGCCATCGGGGAAGATGCTCTCGTCGCGGTTGGCCGAGGCATACCACAGCGCGATGCGGTCATGTTTCCTGATTGCTTGCCCGCAGATTTCGGTATCCTCGGTCGCGGTGCGGCGCATGTGCGATAGCGGCGTCTGCCAGCGGATGATCTCGTGCATCGCGTTGACCGCAAGCTCGGGCGAATGGTTCGCTTCAAGGATCGCGCGCTGATCGGGATATTGGTGCAGGCCCCATGCCAGCGCGCTCATCGAATTGCGGGTGGTGTCGTTCCCGCCGACGATCAGCAGCACCAGATTGGCGAGGAATTCCTGCGGTTCCATGTGGCTCATCGCATCGGACTGCAGCATGATCGAGACAAGATCATTGCCGCCCGGGTTCTGCGCCTTGTGCTGCCACAATTGCATGAAGGCGCCTGCCATCTCCATCCCGGTCTGCTGGCGATAGAGCCGTCCTTCGGGGGTCGAGCCGATCTCGATATCGCCGCCCACGTCCGACCAATGGGTGAGCTTGTGGCGTTCCTCCCACGGGAAATCGAATAGGATGGCGAGCATCTGGGTGGTCAGTTCGATCGACACCGCCTCGACCCAATCGAAGGCCTTGCCGATGGGCAGGCAATCCAGCACCGCGCTGGTGCGGGTGACGGCGCCTTCGCGCATCCGCTCGATCTCAGCGGGGCCGAAGGCGGGGGCAACGGTGCGGCGCTGGGCGGTGTGTTTGGGCGGGTCCATCGCGATGAACATGGGCAGTTCCATGTTGTGCGAGCGGTGTTCCTTCGTCTCGTCACGCTCGATGGTGATGTCGCCATATTCCCAGCTCGACGAGAAGATCCTGGGCAGGGCCTCGATGTGCTGGATCGGCTTGTAGTGCACCACGGCCCAGTGCGGCCCGAATTTGGAGGCATCGTTCCAGTGGATCGGGCCCTTGGCGCGCAGCTGGCGCATGGGTTCCTGCCAGCGGTCCTCGGCCCACAAGTCGGCGCGGGTCACGTCGAGCGGGTCGATCCGCGCAGGTTCCAGCACGCCTTCGAACAGCGGGACTGCCATTGTCGCCATCAGCTTTTTCTCCCTTAACCGGTAATCGCTTGCGCCCAGATTTCCTGTTCTTCGTGGAAGCGGATTTCGTCTGTCCTCGGCAGTTCGCAGCGGATCGCCACGTTCTTGTGATGCGGGGTGCGGGCGATGGGGTCGCAATCCTCGGTCGAGGTGATGAGATTGAGGCGCGGGCCGATGGTGACGCGGCCCTGCGGCGTGTCGTAGATTTGCCCATAGCCATGGGGGAGCGAGGCTTGCCCCTTGCGCAGCCGGGGGTCTGCCTCCACCCGCACCACCAGCCGCCCGGCGGGGCTGACCACCGCCATCCACCCCCCTTCGCTGCCGCCGACGGCCGCCAGATCATCGGGGTGCATGTGCAGCGCGCCCGCCCGGTCGGTCTTGCGCCAGCGCGGGTCGCGGATTGCCTGATTGGCGTTGTAATGCCGCCGCTGCCCGGCGATCAGCATGATCGGATAGTCGGGATCGGGCACAACCTGCGCAGGGTCAAGCCGCGCCATCCAGTCGAACAACTCGGGGATCGCCAGCTGAACCTTGCCATCAGGGTGGCTGACCAGCCGCCAAAGGTCTTCGTGTTTTTCGTGGCTGAAGACCACGCCTGATGGCTGGGTCACCATCGCCTCGAACAGCGCTTCGCCCAGCATCGGTCCTTCGCCTTCGAAGCCTGCGCCCTTCACCGCATCGCGGTTGACGCGCGCGCAGCTGTGCGCGGCGGGCCACCACACGGCGGTTGCAGCGGCTCCTTCGGGCAGCGTCTGGCCGAGCGTTTCGTAAAGGATCGCAGGGCCGAGGAACCGGGGGTGCGGCTGCTCTTTCATCAGATCGCCAAAGGCCTCGCTAAACGCCAGCCGGTCCCGCGCGGCCAGATCGCGCAATTCGGCGAGCCGCGCATCATCCGGCATCACCCCCATCGCGCGCAGGATGCGCACATAGATCTCGGGCTCCGGCAGCGTGCCCGGCAGCGGATCGAACAGCGGCGGGCGCAGCTGGAAGACGTTGTGCGGATATTCGAAGGTGAAGAGCGTGTTCTCCCACCGCTCAAACTGGTTGCAGGCAGGCAGCACATAATCGGCAAGCCGCGCTGTCTCGGTCATCGCGACCTCCACCACCACCAGCAGATCGAGCGCCGAGAGCGCCTTTTCGACCGCCGTGGTATCGGTGACGGTGTTGGCCGGATTGCCGCCATCGACGAACATCGCCCGCACGCGTTCGGGGTGGTCGGTCAGGATCGCCTTGGGCAGATCATTGGGCGGCGAGAGGCCCGCAATCCGCGCCTGCCCGGTCGCCAGATCTACCGAACCGGGGCGCGAATGGCCCCACATCGGCGCAAGCCAGGTGTGCAGGCCATTGCATCCCGGCTTCAGGAAATTGCCCGTCACCAGAAACAGCAGCTTTTCCAGATAGGCGTTGAGTGTCGAATTGCGCGATTGCTGCACGCCGACATCGGCCCGCACCGTCATCGAGCTTGCGGCGATGATCATGTCCGCCGCTTCCTCGGCCTGCGCACGCGGAATGTCGGCTGCGGCGAGCCATGCGTCGACCGGCACCTGATCGAGCATCGCTTTCACTTCGTCCCAACCATTGGTGCGCGCGGCCAGAAACGCCGCGTCCGCGCCGCCCTTGGCCACGATCAGCGCCAGCAGCGCGCCGAGCAGAAAGGCATCGGTGCCGGGGCGCAGCGCGAGGTGAATGTCGGCCAGATCAGCCACTTCCGTGCGGCGCGGGTCGATCACGATCATCCGGCGCGCCGCATCCTTGCCAATCGCGCTCATCGCATCGCGCGCGCGGACAAAGCCGTTGGCCATCCACGGGTTGCAGCCGAGGATGACGGTCAGCTCCGCCCCGTGCACATCCTCTGCCGTGTGGATGTTGTGCGCGCCAAACATATGGCCGTTGACCCAGAAATCGCCGGTCTTCTCTTGGCTGACGGCGCTGAAATAGGGCCCGCTGCCCATCACCCCGCGCAAGGCCTGACCGAACACGCCGCCCATCACACTGCCTTGCCCGCCGCCGCCGTAATAGCCGAAGGCCTGCACGCCGTGGGCGGCGCGGATCGCGTTCAGCTTCTCCGCAATCTCTCCAATCGCCTGATCCCAGCCGATCTCATCAAAGCCGCCTTCCGCATTGCGTTTCAGCGGGCTGGTCAGCCGCAGCTTGCGATCATTGGCATAGCTCTTCCGATCTGCCCGGCCTTCTGGCAGATATAGCCCAAGGACTTGGGATTGGCCTTGTCGCCGCGCACGCGCTTCATCAGCCCGTCTTCGACCTCAACCTCGATCCCGCAGTTGATGTAGCACAGGATGCAGGCCGATTTGTGCAACGTCGCTTTACCCATGTCCTGCGCTCCGCTTCATGCTCACCAGACCTCGCGATAGGGCCGCACTTCGGCGAGGAATGACCACGCGCTGCGATCCTGATGGGCGATGTGCCAGACCTCGTCGGCGATGGCCGATGGCTTGATGAAAAAGTCGTCCGCCGCGTCGGTGTAGAGCTTGCGCGCCCACGGCACGTCGATCACCGCGTCGATGATCAGGTAAGCAACGTGCACGCCCTGCGGCCCCAGATCGCGGGCGATCGATTCCGACAGGATGCGCTGGGCGGCCTTGGTGGGCGCAAAGCCTGCAAACTTGGCCCGCCCGCGCTGGGCCGAGGTGTTGCCGGTGACGATGATCGCACCATCCCCGCGCGTGGTCATGTGCGGCGCGGCCCAGCGGGCGAGGTGGAACAGCGCCATCACATTGACATCGAAATTGGCCTGCAAGGTTTCAGGCGCGACCTCCATGAAGGTCGCAAAGGCCCCGCCCACGGCATTGTGCACCACCACCTGCGGCGCGCCTGCCCGTGCGGCTATACCATCGAGCGCGGCGAGAAACGCGGGCGTATCGCTGACATCGCAGGGCACGGCAAAAGCATCGGGCAATTCTGCCGCCAGAGCATCAAGGCGGCCTGCATCGCGGGCGATCATCGCCACTTGGTAGCCGCCTTCGACAAAGCGCCGCACCAGCGCTGTCCCGGTGCCGGGGCCGACCCCGGTGACCACCGCGAGCGGCTTCACGCCGCCACCTGCGCCGGGCTCATCCTATCAATGGCATTGCCGGCTTCGAGCGGCCTCGTTGCTATGTGGTCGTTACCCGGCTGCACCCCCGCCAGGTGCGCATTGCGACCGGAATGGGCGAAACGGAAGGCGATCTGGTCCACGACTCGCGTCCTCCCTCTCCGAAGTGACGTCAAATCTGTATTATGGACATCATCCTAATTCAAGTGATTTTCCCCAGTCAGCCAGCCTTACGCCTTGGGCTCGGCATGCAGCGCGGCGAGTTCCAGCACCGATTTGCGGGCGAGGGCGAGCACCTTGTCCGCTTCAGGATCACCATCCATCACCCGCGACATCATCAGCGCACCGATCATCATCGCCCAGGCCGACACCGCGAATTGCTCGGCATCCTCGCCTTCGCCGCCGTGGGCTTCGCCGAGCTGCGCGAACGATCGCTTGAGCTGCGCCGTCATGATGGCGCGCACGTCCGGATCAGCACGGCTGACATCGCCCGCCAGCGCAGCCATCGCGCAGCCGCTGCTGGGCCGATCGCGGTGGGCGGGGCTGAGGTAGTTGTTGACGAAGGATTTGACCGTCATGTTGCCGGGACCGCCAGCGAAGTCAGCCGAGGTTTGCTCGCTTTCGGCAAGAGCCTGCTCAAGCGCGGCTGCGATCAGGGCGTCGCGGGATTCAAAGTGCCCATAAAAGCCGCCGTGGGTCAGATTGACCGACTTCATCAGCTCTCCAACACTCACTCCGTCCAGCCCGACCTCACGGATACGGGTTGCCGCGGCGGTCAAAATTCGCTTTCGACTCAGGGCTTTATCAGCTTTGGAATGGCCCATTTCCAGTCTCCATCGGGGCGGCTATTTGCTGTCATATGATATTTGACATCCACAATTTCCAGTCCGACGCGTGAATAGGGTGGATTTGGATGCCGCTTGACCCCTGCTAGGCCAGCTTTACCACCACCTTGCCCTTGGCTCGGCCGCTTTCGACATGGGCCAGCGCGCTGTTGGATTCGGCAAACGGGAACACACGGTCGATCACCGGGCGCAAAACGCCGGCATCAAACAGCGCCGCGATTTGCGTGAGCTGCGCGCCGTCCGCCTGCATGAACAGGAAAGCGTAACCGACCCCGCGCCGCGCCGCTTCCTTGCGGGCCTTGCGGCTGAGCAGGCGCATCACCTGGCGCACCGCCCAGTTCGCGCCAATCGCCGTGCCAAAGGCCGGATCGGGCGGGCCGGAGATCGACACCAGCCGCCCGCCGGGCTTCAGAATGGCGAGCGATTTCATTAGTTCGGGCGTGCCCTGACTGTGCAGGGCCACGTCATAACCATCGAGGATCGCAGCGAAATCATCCTTGCGATAGTCGATCACAAGGTCTGCGCCCAGGTCCTTGACCAGTTCGGCGCTGGATGCGCCGGCAGTGGTCGCAACGAAGGCCCCGGCGTGCTTGGCGAGCTGGATCGCATAGGTGCCGACCCCGCCTGAGCCTGCCTGAATAAACACCTTGTCGCCCGCCTTGACCCCCGCCTTGTCGAACAGCGCCTGCCATGCGGTCAGCGCCACCAGCGGGGCAGAGGCTGCCTCCTCCATCGTGAGAGAGGCAGGCTTCAGCGCGCAATCGCTTTGGTCCACGACAAAATATTCGGCAAGCGTGCCAATGGTTTGTGCATCGATGC
>JAGKSZ010000268.1 GCA_018991295.1 Porphyrobacter sp.
CCGGATGGGAGCGTGGCCGTGGGCACCGATTCCACCCGCCGCGGCAATCAGGGGCCAGAGGAAGTCTTCGATGGCACAGGCACACTGGTGGCTCTGCGCGACGAAAAGGCCAATTTCAACAGCGACCGCTTCGGGCTGTCAGGCTCTGTCACCCGTTCGGCGGATAATGGCGCGATCCTCAATCTCAACGGACAGGTGCAAGGCTACCTGTTCCGCGAACGCGAAATTTCCCTCCAGCGCCCGCCCGGCGACAGCCTCACCCGCACCCGCACATTGCGCCGCACCGAGGATGAGTACAATTTCGAAGTCGGCGCGGATTATGAATTTGCCCTTGGCCCCGGGCGGCTGAAGCTGATCGGCTTTCACCGCTATGAAGACAGTCCCTTCACCAATGCCGTGCTGACCACCTTCACCAACGGCAGCCCCGATACCGGATCGCTGTTCGTGCAGGACGCCGATGAGGGCGAGAGCATCCTGCGCTCGGAATATACGGTGAAGGCCGGCGGCGGGAGCCTTGTTGCCGCGCTGGAGGGCGCGCGCAATTTCCTGACGATCACCTCGGCCCTGTCGGAACGCGATGCGGCAGGCGTGCTGCGCCCGGTGGATCTTGCCGGATCAAGCGCACGGGTGGACGAGGATCGCCTTGATGGAGGCCTTACCTGGAGCCGCGCGCTGGCGCAGAACCTCCAGCTCCAGCTGTCCGCCGGAGCCGAATATTCCCGCATCAGCCAATCCGGCCCCCTCGGTCTCACTCGCAGCTTCGTGCGCCCCAAGGGTTTCGCATCGCTCGACTGGAAGGTGGCCGAAAACCTGAATATTGCCGGGCGGGTCGAACGGGTTGTCGGCCAGCTCGATTTCTTCGACTTCATCGCCTCGGTTGATCTCGATCAGGACCGTGAGGATTCCAGCAATGCCGACCTGCGGCCCGAACAAAGCTGGCTTTATGATATCGAGGCTAGCTGGCGGATGGGCACGCTCGGCAACCTCACGCTGAGCGCCTATCTTGAGAACCTTATCGATGTGGTCGACCAGATCCCGCTGCCCGGCGGCGGACAGGCGCCGGGGAACCTCCCTTCGGCGCGGTTTTACGGGGTGGAAGGGCAGACCACACTGCTGTCCGACGGGATTGGCTGGAAGGGCACCCGCGTTGACCTGACGCTCGGCTGGAACCAGTCTTCGGTGCGCGATCCCCTGCTTGGCACGCGCCGCGAGGTTTCGGGCAATGAATTGCTGACGGTCGAATTCCGTCTGCGCCACGACATACCGGGCAGCGATTGGGCCTTCGGCACGCGCGGCGACTGGAGGAAGAATGCGCAGGCCGTGCGGCTTGACGAAGTGTCGCTGAACCAACCGAGCTTTGCGCAGATGTTCGCCTTCCTTGAAAACAAGGACGTGGCCGGGATGACCGTGCGGGCGCGGGTGGGCAATCTGCTGGGCCAGCGCGACCGGTTCGAACGCACGGTCTTTTCCAACCGCGCCGCCGGGCAGATCGCCTTTGCCGAACGCCGCGACCGGCGCTTCGGCACGGTGTTCAGCTTCGATGTCGAGGGTTCTTTCTGAGGCTTGCCGCGCCCCTTGCGGCTTCGTAAGCGAAAGGCCTGAGAGGATCGTTTCATGCCCCATACCGCCCCTGCCCTGCCCCCCAAAAGCCTGCCCCCCATGCGGTCGTGGCTGTTTGCCCCGGGCGACAGCGAAAAGAAGATGGGCAAGGCCATTGGCGGGCCTGCCGATATTGCGCTGCTTGATCTTGAAGATTCGGTCGCGCCCGAGAACAAGGCGGCGGCCCGCGCGATGGTGGCCGGGCAGATCGCTGCAAGCGACAATCGCACGCGGCTGTGGGTGCGGATCAACCCGGTCACGACCGCCGATTGCATTGCCGATCTGGTCGCGGTGATCCCGTCCCAGCCTGGCGGCGTGTTCCTGCCCAAGGCCGAAGGAGCGGCGGACATCACCCGCCTGCACCACTATCTCACCGCGCTGGAGGCGGCCAACGGCATTCCGCAGGGCCGCACCCTGATTGCTGCTCTGGTGACAGAAACGGCGGCGGCGATGTTCCGCACCGGCGATTATGCGGGCGACTATCCGGGCCGCGAGCGGCTGGTGGCGATGAGCTGGGGAGCGGAAGACTTGTCCTCGGCGCTCGGTGCGCGCGAGCAGCGTGGGCCGGACGGGGAATATTCCCACACCTACGAAATGGCGCGCAGCCTTTGCCTTGTGGGCGCCGCGGCGGCAGGGGTTGCGGCGATCGAGACGGTGCAGCCCGAATTCCGCGATCTGGACGCGCTGGCCGCCCGCGCGCAGCGGGTGCGGGCGCAAGGCTTCCGGGGGATGCTGGCGATCCACCCGGCGCAGGTCGATCCGATCAATGCCGCCTTCACGCCCAGCCCCCAGGAGCTCGCCCATGCGCGGGCCGTGGTGCAGGCCTTTGCCGATCACCCCGGCGCAGGCGTGGTGGCGCTGGACGGGGCCATGCTGGACCGTCCCCATCTGGTGCTGGCGCAGCGGTTGCTCGCAGAAGCGGGCCACACATAGGTTAAATTTCTTTCCTACTTGAACCTATTTGGTCATTTTTGGCGCGACTCATACGCTAGGAGCGCGCAAGACATGGCCCTTATCGATGCCCTCATCGGCCCCATCGCCTCGATCATTGACAAGATCATCCCCGACAAGGAAGCGCAGGCCAAGGCCAAGATCGAACTGCTGGCGCTGCAAGGCTCGCAGGAGCTGAAAATGCTGGAAACCCAGCTGGCCGCGATCGTGGCTGAGGCCAATTCGGCCGACCCCTGGACCAGCCGCGCGCGGCCCAGTTTCCTTTATGTGATGTATGTCCTGCTGCTCACCGCCTTGCCGATGGGGCTGTTGTCCGCCTTCAACCCCGCCGCTGCGCATGACATCGCATCGGGCATGAACGCCTATCTGACAGGCCTGCCCGAACCGCTCTACGCGCTCTTTGGCACCGGCTATCTGGGCTACACGGCGGCCCGGCAGTGGGGGAAGGTCAAGGGCGTCGACCGCTAGGGGGTCTTACCTAACAGCATTTGTCACGAGCTTTGCCCAATCGGGCTGCTAAGAAAGCCCTGCGACCCGAGGAGCCCAGTGGCTCCAGACTTAACGCCCCTGCCTTCGGGCAGGGGCTTTTTTCTTGGAAAGGGCGCACGCTTGCCCTGCCGGGCCGCTGCGGGCTAAGCGCGCAGGCATGAGCAACCTTGTCTATGTCCTCAATGGCCCCAACCTCAATCTCCTCGGGATGCGCGAGCCGGAGATTTACGGCACCACCACGCTCGATGATATCGCCGGGATGCTGGAAGATCGCGCCCGCGAACTGGGGCTGGAAATCGATATGCGTCAGACCAACCACGAAGGGATGCTGGTCGATTGGCTGCACGAGGCGCAAGGACAGGGTGCGCGGGCGGTTTTGCTGAATGCGGCGGCCTATACCCACACCTCGATTGCGCTTCTGGACGCCATCAAGGCGATCCGCACTCCGGTGATCGAGGTGCACCTGTCCAACCCCAAGACCCGCGAGAACTTTCGCCACCATTCCTATGTCGGCATGGCCGCCGCCATGACCGTTGAGGGACATGGAGCACGCTCCTACATCATCGCGCTCGAAGCCGTAGCGGCAGGGGCCCTCTGACTTCAGACGTCTGAAAACGTCACCGGACTTTCACATTTTGCACCGCTGCCACTTGCCTGCCGCAATTGGCGGCAATAGACGCTCGCACTTCATGGGCGCGCTTCAAGGTCGCACAGCATTTCTACAAGGGGCATACATGGCAAACGACGCTGGCCAAGGCAGCAAGGCGAACGGGCGCAAGTCGGGCATGAACATCGACACCGCACTGGTGCGCGAGCTGGCCGAACTGCTCAACGAGACCGGCCTGACCGAAATCGAAGTCGAGGATGACGACCGCAAGATCCGCGTGTCGCGAGGGAGCCTGGCAGCTGCCGCTCCGGTCTATGCCGCGGCCCCTGCCGCGCCTCTCGCTGCCGCTCCGGCACCCGCTGCTGCTGCCGCACCTGCTCCGGCAGAGGCCGCCGCGCCCGCTGGTCCGGACCTCAAGAACGCTGTGAAGTCCCCGATGGTGGGCACCTGCTATCTTGCAGCAGAGCCCGGTGCTGCGCCCTTCATTGCGGTGGGCAAGACGGTGAAGGAAGGCGATACGCTGCTGATCGTCGAGGCGATGAAGGTCATGAACCCGATCACCGCACCCAAATCCGGCACGGTTTCTGCAATCCTGATCGAAAACGCCCAGCCGGTCGAATTCGATCAGCCGCTGGTGGTGATTTCCTAAGATCATGGGCATCAAACGCATCCTGATCGCCAATCGCGGCGAGATCGCGCTGCGCATCCACCGCGCGGCGCATGAAATGGGGATCGAGACGGTCGCGGTGCCCTCCACCGCCGATGCCGATGCGATGCACGTAAGGCTGGCCGACCATGCGGTGTGCATAGGTCCGCCGCCTGCCGCAGACAGCTATCTCAACATCGCCAACATCATCTCGGCCGCCGAAATCGCCCAGTGCGATGCGATCCACCCGGGTTATGGCTTCCTGTCGGAAAACGCCAAGTTCGCTGACATTGTCGAGGCCCATGACATCATCTGGATCGGCCCCAAGCCCGAACATATCCGCACCATGGGCGACAAGATCGAGGCAAAGCGCACCGCAGGCGCCTTGGGTCTGCCGCTGGTGCCCGGCTCCGATGGCGCGGTTTCCGACATTACAGAGGCCAAGGCGATTGCCGAAGCCGCCGGCTATCCGGTGATCATCAAGGCCGCCAGCGGCGGCGGTGGGCGCGGCATGAAGGTGTGCAACGGCCCCGACCAGCTCGAAACCCTGATCCAGCAGGCAGGCAGCGAGGCAAAGGCCGCCTTCGGCGATGCGACCGTCTATATCGAGAAGTACCTCGGCAACCCGCGCCACATCGAATTTCAGGTGTTCGGCGATGGCAATGGCAATGCCATCCATCTGGGTGAACGCGATTGTTCGCTCCAGCGCCGCCACCAGAAGGTGCTGGAAGAAGCCCCCTCGCCCGTCATCAGCCACGAAGAGCGTATGCGCATGGGCGAAGTCTGCGCCAAGGCGATGCGCGACATGGGCTATCGCGGCGCTGGCACGATCGAGTTCCTGTGGGAAAACGGCGAGTTCTACTTCATCGAAATGAACACCCGCCTGCAGGTCGAACACCCGGTCACCGAAGCGATCACCGGCGTCGATCTGGTGCGCGAACAGATCCGCATCGCTGAAGGCCGCCCGCTTTCTGTGACGCAGGACGATATCGAGTTCCACGGCCATGCGATCGAATGCCGGATCAACGCGGAAGATCCGTTCAACTTCGCGCCCTCGCCCGGCCTTGTGACCTATTTCCACGCGGCAGGCGGGATGCATGTGCGCGTCGATTCAGGGCTTTACGCCGGCTACAAGATTCCGCCCTATTACGACAGCATGATCGCCAAGCTGATCGTTTACGGCCGCACCCGCGAAGGCTGCATCATGCGGCTGCGCCGCGCGCTGGAGGAAATGGTGGTCGAGGGGGTGAAGACCAACATCCCGCTCCATCAGGAACTACTGCGGCAGGATGATGTGCTGAACGGCGACTATTCGATCAAGTGGCTCGAACAGTGGCTGGAGGAACGCGCAGCCTGACCGTGCCAGCTTCCGGTGCATTTTTGCTGCACCGCAACACAATTCGGCATAGCTTGCGGGCGGGAAGGTTGGACCTTTCCGCCCGTTTGCCTATGACCGGCCCCGCCTCCCCTTCGAGAACGATCATATCGGCACCACCGACATGATTTGACGCGATTTTGTTTTGGCGCCCGGCTATAGCAATGCTCGGGATTGCGCCGCACCATTGTGCGAAGGAGCTTGAATGAACCGCAAGACCCAGATTGTCGTCGTCGGTGGGGGCGCGGGCGGGCTTGAACTGGTCCGGCGGCTCGGCGCCAAATACGGGCGCAAGCGGCACGACATCATCCTTGTCGACAAGAACCTCTCCCACATCTGGAAGCCGCTGCTGCACGAAGTCGCCGCCGGATCGCTGGACGCCAATCTCGACGAGGTCGGTTACCGGGGCCATTGCTATCGCTGGGGCTATCGCTTCTTTCAGGGCAGCCTTGAAGGGATCGACCGGGAGGCAAAGACCATTCGCCTCGCGCCCGTCACCGATGAAGACGGCAGCGAACTGATTGCCGGGCACACCATCCGCTATGATATCCTCGCGCTCGCGATGGGATCGGTTTCCAATGATTTCGGCGTGCCGGGGGTGAAGGACCATTGCCTCTACCTCGACAGCCGCGCGCAGGCTGACCGGTTCCGCACGCGCCTCCTCAACCATTGCCTGCGCGTCAGCCGGGCGATGATGAACGATCCCACCGCCAACGAACAGGTGCGCATCGCCATCGTCGGCGGCGGCGCGACGGGGGTGGAACTGGCGGCGGAACTCTACAATGCGGCCGGAGCGCTCAGGCACTACGGGCTTGAGGTGTTCGACGAAAGCCGCCTCAACGTGACCCTGCTCGAAGCGGGCCCGCGCATCCTGCCTGCCCTGCCCGACAAGCTGGCAGCCGCGGCCAAGCATGAACTCGAAGTGCTCGGCGTGGCGGTGCGCCCGGACGTGCAGGTGGTCGAGGCCCGCCCCCGCCAGCTCATCACGAAAACGGGCGAGGTGATCGAGGCCGATCTGATCGTCTGGGCAGCCGGGGTGAAGGGCGCGGATTTCGTGTCGGGGCTTGGGCTGGAGACCAATGGCCGCAACCAGATCCTCGTCACCGACACGCTCCAGACGCTTGCGGACCCGCAAATCTTCGCGCTGGGTGACTGCGCCAGCTATACCATGCCGGGAGAGGACCGCCCCGTGCCCCCTCGCGCGCAGGCCGCACACCAGATGGCTGAAACCGTGTTCGCCAACATCGTGCGGATGCAACAGAACAAGCCCCTCAAGCACTTCGTCTACCGCGACAAGGGCTCGCTGGTGTCGCTGTCGCGCTTCTCGACTGTGGGTAGCCTGATGGGCAACCTGATCGGCGGGAGCATGGCGATCGAGGGGGCGCCCTCGCCCCTCCCCTACACCCCCCCCCACCCCCCCCGCCCCCCGCGCTCTCTCGTGGGTTACGATCTCCCCCCCCCCCCTCCTCGTGCCCCCGTGGGGGTCCCCCGCACTCTCGAAGGTGCCGGCGGCCCCATTCCACGCGGGGCCGCCCTGGCGGGGGGCCCGCCGGGCCCCCCCCTCCCCCCCCAACCCCCTTGCCGTGCCCCCCCCCGCCCCCCGCACCCCCCCCCCCCCCCCCCTCGCCCC
>JAGKSZ010000269.1 GCA_018991295.1 Porphyrobacter sp.
AGCCCAAAACGATCACGTCATATTCAGTAGCCATTGTCAGTCATCCTTGGGGAGGAGAAGGGTGGGATTGGCGAGCAGCGCGCGCGGGCGGCCATCCTCGCCGATCAGAACGAATTTGAAGGTGCCGCGCGCGACGGTCTGGGTCGCCTCGCCATTGCGTTCGCGCGCGATCGCCTCGGCGGCGATGGTCAATGAGGTGGTGCCGGTGGCGAGGACGTCACAATAGACGCTGAGTTCATCCCCCACCGCCATCGCGCCGGGAAAGGTGAAATCGGTTGCGGCCACGACCACCGCCTTGCCCTGCCCCACCCGGCTCGCAAGGCTGCCCGCGCCCAGCGCCATCTGCGCCATCAGCCACCCGCCGAACACCCCGCCATAGGGGTTGGTATCGGCGGGCATGGCGGTTACGCGGATCTGGGGGTTTCGCATCAGAGAGCCCTTCGAAAGACGAAATAGGCCAACGAAAGAATGGCCGGAACGCACAAGGCCCATTGTGCCACCAATGCCGGCTTGCCTGACCCGAGATTCGCGGTCAACAAGCCCGCAATTGCGAGCACAATGAGAGCATTGCCCCCGATCTGATCAACGCCGCGAGGCGCTGTCTTGACAAGTAGCCCGATCACCAACGCCAAAGCGCCGCAGATATTCGCGGCTAGCTTGAGGCTCATTACACCACCAGCCCCATCGGGTTCTCGACGAGGCTCTTCAGGGCTTCCATCAGCTGCGCGCCGTCGGCGCCGTCGATGGCGCGGTGGTCGAAGCTGCCGGTGGCGCTCATCACGGTGGCGACCACGATCTGGCCGTCTTCCACCCACGGGCGCTGCTCGCCTGCGCCAACCGCGAGGATCATCGCTTGCGGCGGGTTGATCACTGCATCGAACTGCTTGGTGCCGAACATGCCGAGGTTGGAAAGGCTCGCCGTGCCGCCCTGAAATTCATGCGGTTGCAGCTTGCCGTCCTTGGCCTTTCCGGCAAGCGCCTTCATCTCGGTGCTGATCTGGGCAAGGCCCTTGCGGCCCGCATCGCGGATGATGGGCGTAATCAGACCCGAAGGCGCGGCCACCGCAACCGAGATATCCTGCCGCGTGAATTGCAGCAGGCTGTCGCCCTGATAGCTGACATTGCATTTGGGCACGCGCTGGAGTGCGCGGGCGAGCGCCTTGATCAGCAGATCATTGACCGACAGCTTCACGCCATCGGCTTCCAGCGATTTGTTGAGTTCGCCGCGCAGTTTGAGCAGCGCATCCAGGCGGATATCGACCGTGAGGTAGATGTGCGGGATGGTCTGCTTGGCCTCGGTAAGGCGGCGGGCGATAACCTTGCGGACATTGCCCAGCTTCTGCACTTCGTAGGGCGCATCAAGATCCCCGCCGAGGCTGGGGATGGCAGCCGGTGCAGGCGCGGCGGCGGGCGCAGCTGTGGTTGCCGCCGGAGCCGGTGCCGAGGCCGGTGCCGCAGCGGCGGGCGTGAAGCCTGCCACGTCGTCCTTGACGATCCGGCCACCCGGTCCGGTGCCCTTCACCTGCGCCAGATCAATGCCCCTGTCCGCTGCAATCCGCTTGGCGAGCGGCGAGGCAATCACGCGGGCACCCGGCGCCGCAGGTGCCGGGGCGGAAGCGGATGCGGCAGGAGCGGGTGCGGTCGCAATCGAGCCGCCGCCCTTCACAATCGCGGCCTCGACATCTTCCTTGGTGATCTTGCCCTTGGGCCCGGTGCCGGTGACGCCGGCAAGATCGATGCTGTTGAGTTCTGCGAGCTTCTTTGCAGTCGGGGTGGCGGCAGGGCCTTCGGCGGCCGGGCCTTCGGCAGCGGGGGCCGCAGCAGGCGCAGGCGCAGGCGCTGCGTCTTCGCCTTCCACCGCAAGCCGGGCAATCACTGCGCCAACTTTCACGCCCTCGGTGCCTTCTGCAATCAGGATTTCCGCGATCACGCCTTCATCGACCGCTTCGAACTCCATCGTCGCCTTGTCGGTTTCGATCTCGGCCATGACATCGCCCGAGGACACCGTGTCCCCCACTTTCACGAGCCACCTGGCCAGCGTGCCCTCTTCCATGGTGGGCGACAATGCCGGCATCTTGATATCGAGGGCCATGATCCGTTGATACTCCCGTAAACGATCCGTCGCCCGTCTCTGGCCAATTCCCTTACGTCGGGCAAGGCCCCGAATCGTCAGGACGCGGTCGGGACTTGCCAATCCATACGAATGCATTGATAGCCTGTGGCCATAACGGGGCAGCGGCAATATGCGCACTTTTCTGGTCATCATCGATGAAAGCGAGGAGGCAACCGCTGCGCTGCGCTATGCTGCGCGCCGGGCGGCGGCGGTGGGCGGCGCTGTGCACCTTCTGGCGCTGGTTCCGCAGCAGAATTTCTCCGCCTTCGGCGCGGTGCAGGCCACCATCGAGGCCGAAGCGCGTGACCGGGCCGAGATGCTGGCCCATGGGGTTGCGGGCAATCTGTTTGCCACCAGCGGGATCATGCCGACCATTTCGGTCAAGATCGGTCAGGGCCAGAAGATCGTGAGTGAATTTCTGGCCGATCACCCCGAAGTGGGCGCGCTGGTGCTGGGCGCGGCCAAGGGCGCTGGGCCGGGACCGCTGGTGACGCATTTTTCCGGCGCGGCCGGATCACTGCCCTGCCCGCTCTATGTCATTCCAGCCGATTACGACGAGACCACAAGCGATCACGCGGTCTAGCGGTTACTTCTTGCGCCCCTGATGGCGGATATTGCCGGGCCGACCGCGCTTGCCGACCATGAACTTGCCCGCCTTTTTCGGCCCGCGATTGCGATCATCGGGGCGGTGCCCACGCGGCTCGATCGTGCCGGCATCGGCTTGCGGAAGCACGAATTTGAGCGATCCGGTCAGCGGGTTGGCTTCGGCCAGCTTCAGTTTCAGGCGGTCTCCGGTCGCATAGACCGTCCCGCTGTCGCTGCCGACCAGCGCCTTGGCCGCTTCGTCATGGCGAAAATATTCGCCCCCGAGGGTGGAAATCGGCACCAGCCCATCGCCGCCGAGGCCGGTGATGGTGGCAAAGAAGCCGAAGCTCTGCACCCCGGTGATGCGGGTATCGAACACCTCGCCCACCCGGCCTGAAAGCCACGCAGCGACATAGCGATCAATGGTGTCGCGTTCCGCCTCCATCGCCCGGCGTTCGGTCTGGCTGATGGCATCGCTGACCTGCTGGAGGCTGGCACGGTCCCGGTCCGACAGGCCCGAGGTGGCCGGGATCGAACCCGGCGGGGCGGGTTGTTCCAGCTTGTAGGCATCCACCAGCGCGCGGTGCACCAAAAGATCGGAATAGCGGCGGATCGGCGAGGTGAAGTGCGCATAGCTGCCGAGCGAAAGCCCGAAATGCCCGGCATTGGCCGGCCCGTAATAGGCCTGCGTCTGACTGCGCAGCACCGCCTCCATCACCAGCGCCTTTTCCGCCTCGTCCGAGATGTCCTTGAGCATCCGGTTGAACAGGCCCGGCGTCACCACCTGTCCTAAGCTGAGCTTCTTGCCCATGGTGGCAAGGTAATCGCGCAGGGCAATCAGCTTCTCGCGGGAAGGCGGCTCGTGGATGCGATAGACGACGGGCGCGGTTTTCGCCTCCAGCGCCTTGGCCGCCGCGACATTGGCGGCGATCATGAAATCCTCCACCACGCGGTGCGCATCGAGGCGTTCGCGGATGGCGATTTCAGCAATCTTGCCCTCGGCATCGAGCACCACGCGGCGTTCGGGCAGTTCCAGTTCCAGAGGATCGCGGGCATCGCGTGCTGCCGCCAATGCCTTCCACGCGGCCCAGAGATTGGCGAGGTATTCGGGCGGATTGCCCTTGTCGATAGCCGCCTGCGCGTCCTCATAGGCGATGTTATGCGCAATGCGGACGAGGGCGCGGGTGAAGCGGAAACTGCTGACCTTGCCATCGGCGTTGATGTGCAGGTGGCAGGCCATCGCCGCGCGATCTTCGCCCTCTTTCAGGGAGCAGACATCGGCGCTCAGCACCTCGGGCAGCATCGGGACCACGCGGTCGGGGAAATAGACCGAGTTGCCGCGCTTCCTCGCCTCGCGGTCGAGCGCGGAGCCAGGGCGCACGTAAAAGCTTACATCAGCGATGGCGACCAGCGCGTTGAACCCGCCCTGCCCGTCCGGCTCGGCCCAGATCGCGTCATCGTGATCGCGCGCATCGGCGGGGTCGATGGCGACAATGGGCAGGTGCCTGAGGTCCTCGCGGGCCTTGTCCGAGAGTTTCAGCTTCGCCGCAAGCGGGGCTTCTTCCAGCACTTCATCTGGGAAGATGTGCGGGATGCCGTGCTTGGCAATCGCGATCATGCTGAAGGAGCGCGGCGCAAGCGGATCGCCCACAACTTCGATGACCTTCACGCCTGCACGATCCGAGCGGCCAACGCGTTCGGCAATCACCAGCTGGCCCGCCTCGGCCTCGCCGCGATCGGCAATCGGGGTGGACTGGCGCACGCGCTTGTCGACGGGCGCGAGCCACGCCTTGCCCGCCTTGTCGATCTCGACCACGCCCATCAGCCCCTCGGTGCGCGAGGGCAGCTTCTTCATCACATGGGCGCGCAGGCCATCGGGCGCTTCTTCGGTGCGGGCCAGCACCCGGTCCCCGCGCTTCAATGCAGGCGGGCGCTTCACGCCGGGCTTGGGGCGCGGTTCGCGGATGGTGAGGCGCGGGGCCTTGCCGGGGGCTTCGGGGTCCCAATTATCGGGCTCGGCGATCAGATCGCCGTCCTCGATGGCAACGATTTTCAGCGTCGTCACCTTGGGCACCCCGCCCATGCGGTGGAAGGCGCTTTTCTTGCCATCGATCAGGCCTTCTTCGGCCATGTCCTTGAGCAGGGCCTTCAATTTGATCTTTTCCTGCCCCTTCAAACCAAAGGCCTTGGCGATCTCGCGCTTGCCGGCGGGAATGTCGGAGGACTGGAGAAACGCGAGCACCTGTTGCGGCGTCGGCATCCCTTGCGGGAGTTTGGGGGGCTTGGGCATGGTTTCATCCCCTACCCGTTCGCCCCGAGCTTGTCGAAGGGCTGTCCTT
>JAGKSZ010000270.1 GCA_018991295.1 Porphyrobacter sp.
GCCGGGGGTGGGGGGGGGGGGGGCGGGGGGGGGGGGCCGGCAGGGGAGGCGGGGGGGGGGGAAACCGCCACTCGGCATCGTGCTGCGCGCCGACGGCCTCGGCACGACCTTCGCCGCGATGGCCGCGCTGGTGATGACCGGCGTCGCGCTCGCCGCCCGGCGCGAACTCGCCGCGGACACCGCCGGCCCGCGCGCGGCCTTCGGCTTCTGGCCGCTGATGCTGCTGCTCTGGGCCTCGCTCAACGCGGTGTTCGTGAGCCGCGACCTCTTCAACCTCTATGTCGGGCTCGAACTGCTCAGCCTCGCGGCGGTGGCGCTGGTCGGGCTGGCCGGGTCGAGGGAGGCGCTGGCGGCGGCGATGCGCTATCTCGTCTTCGCGCTCGCCGGATCGCTGCTCTACCTCGCGGGCGTGATCCTCGTCTACGCCGCGCACGGCACGCTCGACATGGCGATGCTGCTCGAACGGCGTTACGCGACCAGCGACGCCGCCGCGCTCGGCCTGATGACGGCGGGGCTGCTGGCGAAGACGGCGCTCTTCCCGTTCCACGTCTGGCTTCCGCCCGCCCACGCCGCCGCGCCCGCGCCCGCCTCGGCGATGCTCTCCGCGCTGGTGCCCAAGGCCTCGCTCGTCATCCTCGTGCGGGGGTGGTTCGAGGCCATGCCCGATGCCGCCGCGCCGGCGGCCTTGGTGGGCCTCGCTTGCCTCGGCGCGGGGGCGGTGATCTGGGGCGGGGTGCAGGCGCTGGCACAGCGCAAGATCAAGCTGATCATCGCCTATTCCACCGTCGCGCAACTGGGCTATCTCGTGATCGCCTTCCCGCTCGCGGGCGGGGAGAGCTACGTCAAGCCGTGGAGCGCGGGGGCGTGGACCGGCATGGTCTTCCTCGCAATCAGCCACGGCTTCGCCAAGTCGGCCATGTTCCTGGTGGCAGGCATCTGGTATTCGGCGGCCGGCGCGGTGACCCTGCGCGATCTGCGCGGGCTGGCACGCGCCCTGCCGATGAGCGCCTTCGCCTTCGCGCTCGCGGCGGTGACGCTGGCGGGCCTGCCGCCCTCGGGCGGCTTCACCGGCAAGTACCTGATGATGCAGGCGGCCTTCGTCGCCGAGTTCTGGGCCTTCGCGATCGTCATGCTGGCGGGCGGACTGCTTTCGGCGGCCTATCTCTACCGCCCGCTCGCCATGCTCTTCTCCCGTGACGACGCGCGCGCCTGCGCGCCCGTCTCGCGGCGGCGGCAAGCTGTCCCGCTGGCGCTTGCGCTCGCCGCCATCGCCTTGGGGCTCGCCTCGGCGGCGCCCTTCGACTTCATCCAGATCGGCAAGCCCGCCGCCGCGGTGATGGGCCTGTGACCGCCTGGCTGCCCATCCTGATCGTGCTCACCTCGCTGGTGCCGGCGGGGGGGATCTTTCTCATCCCGCAGGACCGCCACGGCTGGCGCAACCTGCTCAGCCTCGGCGCGGCTCTGGTGAAGCTCGCGCTGGTGGCGGTGATGCTGGTGCAGGTCGCGCGCGGTGCCAATTACGAGAGCGCGGTGCCGCTCGCGCCGGGGCTGGTCCTGCTGCTGCGGGTCGATGTACTGGCGCTGCTGTTCGTCTCGCTCTCGGCGACGCTGTGGCTGCTCACCACGATCTTCGCGATCTTCTACCTGAGGAAGAAGGCCGACCTGTCGCGCTTCTTCGGGTTCTTCAGCCTGTGCGTGGCGGCGACCACGGGGCTCGCGCTGTCGGGTTCGCTGATTTCCTTCTTCCTGTTCTTCGAACTGCTCACGCTCAGTACCTGGCCGCTGGTCGCGCACAAGCAGGACAGACCTTCGCTTGCGGCGGCGCGCAAGTACCTGTTCTACGCGCTCCCCGCGAGCGCCTCGCTGCTGTGGGCGATCATCTGGCTCGAGAGCCATACCGGCCCGGTGCTGTTCACCGAGCCGCCTGACCTTTCGGGGATCGATCCCTGGACGCTGCGCGCGATCTTCGCCCTGTTCATCGCGGGCGTGGGGGCCAAGGCCGCGCTGGTGCCGCTCCACGGCTGGCTGCCCGCCGCGATGGCCGCGCCCGCGCCGGTCTCGGCGCTGCTCCATGCGGTCGCGGTGGTGAAGGCGGGCGCCTTCGGCGTGGTGCGGATCGTGTTCGACGTGTTCGGCGTCGCCGACATGCGCGCGCTCGGCCTCGACGTTCCGCTCGCGCTGCTCGCGAGCTTCACCATCCTGTGGGGATCGTGGCGCGCGCTCGATCAGGGAGAGGTCAAGAAGCGGCTCGCCTTCTCGACCGTCAGCCAGGTCAGCTACATCGTGCTCGGCGCGGCGCTGGCGGGGCCGCTCGCCATGACGGGCGCGCTCGCGCACCTCGTGCACCAGGGCCTGATGAAGATCACGCTGTTCTTCTGCGCGGGGATCTACGACGACCGCGCGGGCGTGAAGAATATTGCGGGTCTGAACGGGCTCGGCACGGCGATGCCGTGGACTTCGGTGTGCTTCACGCTCGGGGCCTTCGGAATGATCGGCCTGCCGCCGCTCGCGGGCTTCGTGAGCAAGGTCTATCTGGGGCTCGGCGCGCTCGAGGTCGGGGCGCCCTGGGTGCTCGGCGTGCTGGTCGCCTCGACCCTGCTCAATGCCGCCTATTTCCGGCCGCTGGTCTATCGCCTGTGGTTCCTGCCGCTCGCGCCCGACGCCGCGGTGGACCGCGACACGGAGCGCGGCGCGATCGGCATGATCGCACCCGCGGCGGTGACGGCGGCGGCCTCGCTCGGCGTCGGCCTGCTGGCAGCGAGCGCGGTGAGCCCGCTCGGCTGGGCGAGCCCCATCCTCCCGCGGGGGTATCTCGAATGAACCCCTCTCGTCCTCCGCGAAATCTCGCCCTTCGCGGCGGCGGCCTCGCCGCTGGTGATCGGCCTCGTGCCGCTCGTGAGAGGCGGGGGGCGGCCGGCGCTGTGGCTGCTGCCGCTCGCCCCGCTCCCGGCGCTCGTCTTCGCGCGGTCCGGCGCGCCGGGGGTGGTGCTGCTGCCCGATCTCCTGCTCGAGACCTCGCTCGGCGCGCGGCAGGGCGGCGCGCTCCTCGTCGAGATGATGGCGGGCGTCTGGGCGGTCGCGGGGCTGCACGTCGCCCTGACCTTTGCGGGGGAGGGGCAGGCGAACGGGCGGTTCTGCGGCTTCTGGTGCCTCACCCTCGCGGGCAATCTCGGCGTGTTCCTGGCGATGGACATCGCGACCTTCTACGTCGCCTTCGCCGCGGTCTCGCTCGCCGCGTGGTTCCTGGTGGTGCACGACCGCACCGAGGAGGCGTTCCGGGCTGGCAGGGTCTACATCATCCTCGCGATCCTCGGCGAGGCGGCGCTGCTCGCCGGGCTGCTGATCGGAGCCGATGCCGCCGCTTCCTTCGCCATCGCCGACGTGCGCGCCGCGCTCGGCGATGCACCGCTGGGTGGGCTGGCCGCGGTGCTGATGGTCGCGGGCTTCGGCATCAAGGCGGGGATGGTGCCGCCCCACGTGTGGCTGCCGCTCGCGCACCCGGCCGCGCCCGTGCCCGGCTCGGCGGGGCTTTCGGGCGCGATCGTCAAGGCGGGGCTGATCGGCGTCATCGCCTTCACCCCGGTCGAAGCCAGGCCCGGGCTGGCGGGCGCGGTGCGGGCGCTGGGCCTCGCGGGCGCCTTTGGCGGTGCGCTGTGGGGGCTCACCCAGCGCGATCCCAAGGCGGTGCTCGCCTATTCGACGATCAGCCAGATGGGCCTGATGCTCGCGCTCGCGGTGAGCGCGGGCGCGCGCGTCGCGCCCTATTACG
>JAGKSZ010000271.1 GCA_018991295.1 Porphyrobacter sp.
GGGCCGGTGGGGGGCGTTCTGCCCCGGGGGCGGACAGAGGATCGCCGGAGGCCGCGCGGTGGCCGTGAAATCGGGGACAGAGCCCGCGATCGGCGGGCAAACCCCGGCCCCCGCCTCGAACTGGCCGGTGGCCGATAGCCGCCAGACGAAGGCGCTTTCCCCGCCCGAGCCGAGATTCCAGATCCGGCCCGAGGGCTCGATCCGGGGGTGGGCGAGGAAGGGCATCTGCTTCAGATCGGGCCGGAAGGTCACCGGCCCCTTCGTGGCAAGTGTCTCCGGATCGAGCGCGAAGGCCGATCCCGCTTCCCACAGCGCCAGCAATTGCCCCCCGACCGCGATCACGTTGGTGTTGGCCGGATTGGTGTCGTCAGGCCCGCCGAGCACGTTGCCCGGACGCGCGGGGGGGCCGAAACCGGGCTGCACGATCCGGCCAAGCCGCTCCTCCAGACGTCGCTTGGGCGTATCGACGAAGCGCGCCGCAAGGCTCGCGCTCGGCCCGTCGATCCGCCAGGCGCGCACGAGCCCGTCGCCATCGAACCAGTGCCCGACGCTGCTCGCCCCGCGCCGAAAGCGCGCCGGGCCATTGCGATAAAGCGTGCCGTGCAGCCCGGGAGCGCGGCCGTGCAGCCGGGTCAGCGCCCGCGGGGCGATGTCGCTCGGCACGTCGGTGAGCGCCAGCGTCCAATCGGCGGGCGAGCGGCCGGCGCCAAGCAGGGGCGCGGGGAGTGCGGCGGCGCCGGCCGCGATCATCCCGCCGCGAAGCAATTGCCTGCGATCGATCATGCTCCGTGCCTCCCTCACTTGATCGTGATCGTGATGCGGTTCGCGCCCGGGGTGACCGCGAACCGCGCAGCCTCCCATTTCGCCGGGCCGCCTTGTGCGGGCGCGTTGTTCGAGAAGGCGAAGGGCTCGGTCGGCATGCCGAAGGGGTTGGTGCCCATCTGCATGTCGCCATCGACATCGTGGAACGCCTTGACCGCGTAGTCACCGGGCGCGAGCCCTTCGAACGCGACCGTGGCCGTAGTGCCCTTGATCGGGGCCATCGCGACCTGCACCGGATCGCCGCCCTCGTCATGAGCGGCCTCGCTGTCGAACAGGCTCATCATGATGGTGCCGGTCGGGGTTTCGATCCCCTCGAACACGATGGTGAGCACGCCCGCCGGCTGCGTGGCGGCGGCGACGGCGGTCGCGGGAGCGGCTGCGGCGGAGGCGGCGGAGCTGCCCAGCGCCATGCAGGTCGCAGCCAGGATGGTGGTCAGTGTGCGGGTCGTCATGGTGATGTCTCCTGATACGGCCCTTGCGACGTGGGCCTTGCGGAAGCGTCGATGGCCTCGCTAAAGCCCGCTTGTCGCCGCCGATTTCGTCGGTTGCGCCGCCCGATACGCGAGATGACTGTGCCCGCCGTTCACGCTTCGCCAAATGCATTGACGCTGCGCCGCCGGGCGGTGCGCGGGCTGACGATCGGGGCCGCTGCAGCGGTGCTGCTCGCCTATGTCGGCGCGCTGGGCACCGATATGGCGCCCTTCGGCCAGCGGCTTGCCTACTGGGCAAGCGTGATCCTGCCGGGATCGGTGCTGGGCCTCGTCTTCACGACCTTGGTGAGCGGGTGGGGTGGGCTGGCGCGGCATCGCTGGGCCGAGGTGGCGGTGGTCGCGGCAGCGGTGGCGTTGCCGCACACCTTTCTGGTGGTGGTGGCGAGCGCGCTGTTCTTCGGTCTTGAGGCGATCACGCCGGGGCTGGTGGCGAGCTTCTTCGGTGCGGTGCTGGTACTGACGCTCGTGCTGACCGCGATCAACTATCTTGCGGCGGCGACCGAGACGGCGGTGCCCGAGGCCGCACCCACCGCACCGCCAGCTTCCGGTTCGGAGCCTCCCCCCGATGCGGTTGGCGTTCCACTCCCTCATCCGGCGCTTCCCCCGCTCCCCGATCTGATCGCCGAGAAGCTGGCAATTGGGCTGCGCACCGCGCGGTTGATCGCCATCCAGGCGGAGGACCACTATCTTCGCATCCACACCGATGCGGGAAGCGATCTCGTGCTGATGCGCATGGTCGATGCTTGCGCGCTGCTGCCCGAGAGCGCCGGGGCGCGGGTGCATCGCAGCTGGTGGGCGGCGCGTGGCGCGGTCGAGGCGCTCGTGCGGCGCGAGGGAAAGGCCGAGCTGACTCTGCGAGGCGGCCTCTCCGTCCCCGTCAGTCGCGCGATGCAGGCGAGCTTGCGCGAACAGGGTTGGGGCTGACTGCGCGCCTTGCACGGCGCACCCATAGTCGGTGCTCACGCCGTGAGATCGGACGTCCGGTCCCGTCCGGAAGCCGTCATGCCGGTTCCGGGATCGCGCCTCGCGTTCGAACATGCGACGAGGAGCCGCCGGACCGGCCCCTCGCCACGCGCCACTGCGTCAGAAATTCACCCGTGCACCGACGAAGTAGAAGGCGCCGAACCTCTCGAACTCGATCACACGGTCGGGGCTGCCCGCGTAGCGGATGCCCGCCGTGTTCGTGAGGTTCTTGCCTTCGAAGAATAGGTTGACGTTCGGGCCGATGTCGACGCTCGCCGTGAGGTCGAGCTGGCCGCGCCCGACCCAGAAGGGGTCGAGCGGCGCGCGCTGGTTGAACTCGTCGAGATAGTCCGTGCGCGAGGTCCAGGCGAGGCGGGGGTTGAAGCCGCCGCGTTCGGAGAAGACCGAGGCGGTGTAGGTCCAGTCCGACTGGTTCGGCAGCCGCCCGCGCTGCGGCCGCGGGGCAAGGCCCGGCTGGTTCTGGGCCGCCGCCGGAAGGTTGATATAGGCATCGGCATAGGCGACGTTGCCGAAGAAGCCGAAACCCGAAAGCAGGCCGGGGAGGAAAGTGAACTGGGCCTGCGCATTCGCCTCGAAGCCCAGAATCCGCCCGGTGCGGGCGTTCTGCGCCTGCGAGATCTGCGCCGGGCGGCCCCCGAAGATCGCGTTCTCGACGAAGCCGAACTCGTAGTTCCTGAGGTCCTTGTAGAACAGGTTGAAACCGATCAGGCCGAGCGGG
>JAGKSZ010000041.1 GCA_018991295.1 Porphyrobacter sp.
CCCCCCCCCGCCGCAAGCCCAAACCCGCAAGGCGCGAGATCGCCGGACGCCCGTTGAAGCCTGCAACCCTGATGATGGGCCACGGCTATGATCCGGTCTTGTCGGAAGGGTCGCTGAAAGCCCCGATCTTCCTCACCAGCACCTTCGCCTTTGAAAGCGCGGCCGCTGGCAAGCGCCACTTCGAAGGCATCACCGGCCTTCGCGAAGGCGGCGCGGAGGGCCTCGTCTATTCGCGCTTCAACGGACCCAATCAGGAGATACTCGAAGATCGCCTCGCCGTGTGGGACGGGGCTGAAGACGCGCTGACCTTCTCCAGCGGGATGACCGCAATCTGCATCCTGATGATGGCCTATGCCAGCGCCAATGATGTGATCGTCCACTCGGGCCCGCTCTACGCCGCGTCCGAAGGCTTCGTCGCCAAGACCTTGTCGCGCTTTGGGGTGTCCTATGTCGACTTCCCGGCTGGCGCGACCCGCGAAGAGCTTGATGCTGTGCTGTCCAAGGCCAAGGCACAGGCCGCAGAGCAAGGCGGCAAGGTGGCGATGATCTATCTCGAAAGCCCGGCAAATCCCACCAACGCGCTGGTCGATGTCGAAGCGGTGCAGGGTGCACGCGATGCGGCGCTGCCGGATACGCCCATTGCCATCGACAACACCTTCCTTGGCCCCCTGTGGTCGCGCCCGCTGGAGCACGGCGCGGATATCGTCGCCTATTCGCTGACCAAGTATGTCGGCGGGCATTCCGATCTGGTTGCCGGGAGCATCGCCGGTGCCAAGCGCTGGATCGCCCCGGTGCGGGCGCTGCGCAACACGATGGGCGGGATTGTCGATCCCAACACCGCGTGGATGCTGCTGCGCAGTCTTGAGACGGTCGAGCTGCGGATGCAGCGCGCAGGCGAGAACGCGGAGAAGGTCTGCGCCTTCCTGCGGACACACCCCAAGGTGGAAGGGCTCGGCTATCTCGGCTTCATCGCTGATGCCCGCCAGCAGGACATCTATGATCGCCACTGCCTCGGCGCCGGTTCGACCTTCTCGGTGTTCATCAAGGGCGGCGAGGCCGAGTGTTTCCGCTTTCTCGACAACCTCACTATCGCCAAGCTCGCGGTCAGCCTTGGCGGCACCGAGACGCTGGCAAGCCACCCGGCTTCGATGACCCACCTTTCGGTCCCGCAGGCCCGCAAGGACCTGCTGGGCATCACCGATAACCTCGTTCGCATCAGCGTCGGGATCGAGGATGCCGATGATCTGATCGCCGACTTCGCGCAGGCGCTGGAACATGTCTAAGTGACAGTTGCCCACCCCCAACCCCTCCCGCAAGCGGGAGGGGAGTAAGACTTGCCCCGGACGTGATCCGGGGCTTAGTCGCAGCGGGGTGGGAACGGAGGAGACAACAGCATGACCGACAGCCGCAAACCCGTGTTCCTCGTCATCGGCGCAGGTGCCGGGATCGGGGGCAATGCCGCGATGCGCTTTGCCGCCGGCGGCTACCACGCGGTCATGGCGCGGCGCTCTGATGAAGCGGGCCTTCACCGCATGGTCGGGCAGATCGAGGCGGCGGGCGGTTCGGCATCGGGCACCCTGCTCAACGCCGCCGAGGATGGGGCGATCGAGGAACTGGTCGAGCGCACCGAAGCTGAGATCGGCCCCATCCAAGCCGCGCTCTACAACCTGGGCGCACAGATCGGGAACCGGGCGCTGGACCAGACCCCGCATCGCATCTTCGAACTGGGCTGGCGGCTGGGCACCTACGGTGTCTTTCGCCTCGCTCATGCCCTGTTCCCGCATATGACCGCCCGTGCGGCAGGCGGCGGCCCGCATGGCACGTTGCTGGTCACCTCGGCCACCGCAGCGGTGCGCGGCAATGCCGGGCAGCACAGCCATGCCGCGGCCATGGGCGGGCGGCGGATGCTGTGCCAGACCCTCAACGCCGAATTTGCCCCCAAGGGGATCCATGTCGCCCACGTGATCGTCGATGGCCCGGTCGACGCGCCCGATACGCTCGGCAAGCTGCTGGGCGACACGTTCGACAGCTTCAAGGCGAACAAGGGCACCGACGGCGTGATCGATCCGGCCGCGCTCGCTGAAACCTACTGGCACCTTGCCCACCAGCCGCGCAATTGCTGGAGCCACGAGGTCGATGTCCGCCCGTGGACCGATGTGCCCTGGTGGAACGACAACCCCGATCCGCAGATCGATTCGAAGGGCAAGGGCTTCGCCGGCCCGCCTGTTGGAGACACATGAGACACTGTCCAGAACAGGAAATCCTGCCCCCGAAAGTCCGCCTAGATCAGCACGAAAAGCGGGGTGAACAGCACGCCATCACAGCAAGCTGCCGGATTATCGGCGCGTAGGAAAGTGCTGCGTCAGCCCCGCCATTCGCGGCGTTCCTCTGCCGCGCGCAGGACTTCATAGGCGGTCTGGATCAGCTGGAACTGCCGTGCCGCTTCGGCATCGCCGGGCTTCACATCGGGATGCACTTCCTTGGCGCGGGCACGCCAGGCTTTCTTGATCGCATCGAAATCCGCGTCCGCTTCAAGCCCCAGCGCCTCCAATGCGCGCATTTCATCCGCCGAGCGCGAACCATCGCCTGACCCGGCCCAGCCATAATGGGCGCTTTCGGCAAAGCCTGCGCTTTCCTGCCGTTCGGCGCGGGCGCGTTCTTCCTTTTCGGCCTGTTCGAGGCCTTCGAAGTAATCCCATCTGGAATTGTATTCGGCGGCGTGCTTCTGGCAGAAGTACCAGCGGTCACGGCTGTTGGGCGCCTTGGGCGCGGGGCAATTGCCCGGCTCATCACAGCCGTGGCGATCGCAGATGCGCACATTGGCGGCCTCCTGCGAGGCGCCATAGGGCCGCCAGCGCGGAAAGCCCCAATCCATCGACCGGCGCGCGCGGCTCACCGGGGGCTCCCGGGCATCATGTCGTTGGTCGATTGGGTCACACTCTCCATCTAGGCGTGCTGGCTGGAAATGGGAAGGCGTGAGAATACGGGAACCGGTTGCAATGTGAAATGTTGCATTGCAAAAGGACGATACGCCATGAGCCCGCAACTAACCTTCTCCAGCCTGTTCTGCGTGCTCGCGCTGGCGGGCCTGTGCGCGGTGACCGGCGCGCGCGATCTGGCGGGCCTTGATGCCCCCGTGGTGGCAGAGCACGCCGCACTGACCCCGGAACTGTTGCAGGGCTGAGCCCGGCTCTCCCCCGTCCTCAAAACAAGAAGAGCGAGGCCTTGCAGCCTCGCCCCTCCCGCTCCACTTGCAAGAAGAGCGAGGCCATGCGGCCTCGCCCCTCCCCCACCCCCCTCCCACAGGGAAGGGGGCCATCGGGGTATTGCAATCAGTTGATGATGATGCTCGCCGCGCGGCGGTTCTGCGCCCATGCCGCCTCGTTCGATGCGAGCGCGATCGGGCGTTCCTTGCCATAGCTCACCACGGAAATGCGGCCCCCATCCACGCCCAGACTGACAAGATAGGCCTTGGCAGCATTGGCGCGGCGTTCGCCGAGCGCGATGTTGTATTCGCGCGTGCCGCGTTCATCGGCATGGCCTTCGATAGTGAAGGTGAGCTGCGGATAGCGCGCAAAATACTGCGCCTGCGCCTGAAGCGCGGCGGCATCCTGCGAATCGATGTTGTAGCGATCAGTGTCGAAGTAGATCGTGGTCGATGATCCCACGGCCTGCGCAAAGTGCGCCTGTGTGCCAACGCTCGGCCCGCCCGGCTGCGCAGGGCCAGTGGTGGGGACAGTGGTGGTGGTGGTCAGCGGCGGCGGCGGGGTAACCACGGGCGGCTTCTTCGAGCAGGCAGCAAGGCCGGTGGCCGAGGCCAGCAGCAGGACCGTTGCCAGTTTCGTGTTCATCGCTGTGTTTCCTTTCATCGTGTGATTATCAGGGCCGGATCGGGCCCCAGGCGGGGTCGGAAGCGTCAACCGGGGTGGGCAGGCGGCGTTCGTTCTGGCCGGTAAGGTCCACCTGCCAGATGCCGGAACGGCCGGTATTCTTTTCGGTGCGGAAGAACTGGATGATGCGGCCGTTGGGGGCCCATGTCGGGGCTTCGTCCTGCCAGCCACGGGTCAGCACGCGCATGCCCCCACCACCGGTGTTCATCACCGCGACGTTGAAATCGCCCGCGATCCGCGTGAAGGCGATCTGATCGCCCCGCGGGCTCCATTCGGGCGTGGCGCAGCGTCCGCCGAAGAAGCTGATGCGCTTCTGGTTCCTGCCATCGGCATCCATCACATAGCATTGCTGGCTGCCCGAACGATCGCTTTCAAACACGATCTTCGTGCCATCGGGCGAGTATGATCCGCCCACATCGATCCCCGGATTGTCGGTCAGCTTGATCGCCGTGCCGCCGGTCGCAGGGATGCGGTAGATATCGGTATTGCCGCCGACCGCCATCGAATAGAGGATGAACTTGCCATCGGGCGACCAGCGCGGGGCGAGCGTCGGGCTTTTGTTTTCGGTCACCAGCGTCTGCTTGCCGGTGCCGATGTCATAGACATAGATGCGCGGATTGCCATCGACATAGCTGAGATAGAGGATCTTGGAATAATCAGGCGAATAGCGCGGGGTGAGCGCCGTGGCGCTGCCGAGCGTGAGGAAGCGGTGGTTCGCGCCGTCGCTGTCCATCACCGCGAGGCGCTTGACCCGGCGATCCTTGGGGCCGGTTTCGGCAATATAGGCGATGCGGCTGTCGAAGAACGGGCTTTCCCCCGTCAGCCGGCTGAAGATGAGGTCCGAACACTTGTGCGCCGCGCGCCGCCAGTCGCCCGCTGCGACCACCCAGCCTTCGCGCACCAGCTGCTGCTGGAGCTGGACGTCATAGAGATAGCAGCCGACCACCAGCCGGCCATCGTCGCGCGCGGTGACATAGCCCTGCACCAGCATTTCGGCGCCCTGCCCGCTCCACGTGCCATAGCTGGGCGCGCGCACCGCTGCGAAGGCGGGCTGGGGCAGGCTGTCGGGGCCGACCGGCTTGAACAGCCCGTTGTTCCTGAGGTTGGCGGTGATGACCCGCGCAATCTCCCGGCCCAGCGCGCCGGTGCCCGCCTCGTTGGCAGGGGTCGGCCGCTCGCGGTCAGTAGCGAAGGCGGGGATGGCGATGCCGATATCGGACCATGCCGCTTCATCGGTGATGCGGATCTCCGCATCGTCCGAACCGCTGTCGATCACCTCGACCGGCGCTTCCCGGCCCTGCGGCGCGCCCAGATCCTGCGCGGCGGCGGGCGTGATGGCAGTTCCAGCAAGGAGCAAGGCAATGAGCGCCTTCATTACGAATTCCTATCGAAGACAAGGGTGAAGGTGTTTTTGTCAGCGGGCACCGGGAAGGGGACGTTGAACTGGCCGACCAGCTTGATCGCCCTGACCGCTTCCTCGCGGTGGCGGGCAACCTGATTGCGGTTCAGATCGGTAACCCCGGTGGTGGCGCCGACAAGCTCGGGCTCGCCTGCCAGTGTGCCATCGGGATTGAGCCGGAAACGCACACGGGTGACGAGCAGTTCGGCATCCGGCCCCTGCGGCACGCGGCCCTGCCACTTGATCTTGACCTGTCGCCCGACTGCGCTGCGCAGCGAGGCGAGTTCGGCCGCGCCAATGGTCTGGGCAGGCGCACGCGTTTCGGTGGTGGTGGAAGACGAGCCTTTCCCGGCGAGGAAATCATCCCCGATCCGGCTGCCGCCCGAGGGCTTGGGCGCAGCGGTTTGCCGGGGCGGCGTGGTGGCGGCCTGGGCAGGCGCGCTGCGGTCCGGTCGCGAACGATCGCGGGCAGGCGCAGGGGCGGGCGCGGGCGCGGGAACCTGCTGCTTGGCGACAGGCTTGGGCACGGGCTTGGGCACAGGCCGGGGCGGCGGCGCAGGATCGGCGCGCGGGGCAGGGTCGGGTTTCGCCGCTTCCGGTGCAGGCGCGGGATTGTCCGCCAGCGTCGGCGCAATCGAGGCGCGGCTTTCGGACACCGGCTCGGGCGCGGTGTCCTGCAGCCCCACTTCGGTCGCAAGGCTCACGCTGATGCGTTCGGGGAAAACAGTGACTTCCTGGCGCATCGTCTGCATGGCGAGCACCCCCACGAGCGCTGCGTGCAGCACGACAGCGGCTCCAAGGCCGATCTTCTCGTCATTGCGCAAGGCCAGCGTTCCCATCACCGCATCCGTGCTATGGTGCCGAAACTGAACCGTCGGTGACCAGCGAGATCGAAGTAAAGCCCGCACGGCCCAACTCGCCCATCACCTGCATCACCCGGCCATAATCGAGGCTGCGGTCCCCCCTCAGCACCACCAGCGGCTGTTCGCCCCCGCGATTGAGCGCCTCAAGCGCGGCAGGCAGGCCGCCTGCCGGAACGGGCGCATCCTCGATGTAGATGGTGCCGGCCGCATCGATCGATACGGTGATCTGATCGGGCGTCTCCTCAACCGGCGCGGCGCGGCTTTCGGGCAGTTCCACCGGCACGCCCACGGCAGGCAGCGTCACGGTCACCATGAAGATGATCAGCAGCACCAGCATCACATCGACCAGCGGCGTGACGTTGATTTCGGACATGGCCGCACGGCGCGTGCGCTTGCCCTTCCGGCGCGAAGACAGGTTCATGGCCATTTGTCAGCTCCCATCGGCGGCAAGGGCGCCGCAAGGCCGAACGGCCG
>JAGKSZ010000272.1 GCA_018991295.1 Porphyrobacter sp.
GTGAACGCCAGACCCGGCTCTACCGCGATGTGCTGGATGCCGCCGGTGACAAGCCGGTGATCTTCCGCACGGTCGATATCGGCGGCGACAAGTCGGTGCCTTACCTTGCCAGCGAAATCGCGGCCCAGGATGAAAACCCGGCGATGGGCGGGCGCGCGCTACGCCTTGCGCTGGAACGCGAAGGTTTGATGAAGATTCAGGCCCGCGCCTTGCTGGAGGCGGCGGCCGGGCGATCGCTTTACGTGATGTTCCCGATGGTTTCCGAACCGTGGGAATTCGATGCGGCCAAGGCCGTCTTCGATGAACAGCTCGCTTTCCTGCGTGCCCAGAAGAAGCTGCTGCCTGAACGGATCAATTTTGGCGCGATGCTGGAAGTGCCGGCTTTGGCCGAAGTGCTCGATATGCTGCTGCCGCGCCTGTCGTTCCTGTCGATCGGCACCAATGATCTCACCCAGTTCCTGTTCGCCGCTGACCGGGCGAACCCCAAACTGGCGGAACGCTATGACTGGCTCAGCCCATCGATCCTCAGGTTCCTGCGCCGCGTGATGCAATCGAGCGTGGGCTCGGGCGTGGATATCGGGGTGTGCGGCGAGATGGGCGGGCGCCGGCTGGAGGCGCTGGCCTTGCTCGGCATCGGCTATCGCCGCCTGTCGATCACGCCGGCCGCCGTCGGCCCGATCAAGGAGCTGGTGCGCAAGGTTGACCTTGCTGAACTGACCGCGGCGATGAACGGCTGGCTTGCCAGTCCTTCCGGGTCGCTGCGCGATCAGCTGTCGGCATGGGCCAGCGCGCGCGATATCGAGCATGATTGACCTGCCTCTTGCGAAGAAGCGTGGTCGCAATGCGGTGGCACGCCATGCAGGTGCTTGACAGGATGCCGCCCAGCGGGTGAACCGGCGTTCAAGCGAAATTCACCACATCTCATTCATACAAAGCCTCGATGTAAGAAGGCGCGGGACCGGGTCATGGACAGCGACAATCACGACAGCGCAGATACTGCGCCCCCTGCGGGCGTTGCCGGGCCGGGGGCAAGCTTGCGCGCCGCGCGAGAGGCGCAGCGGCTGGAGCTGGCGCATATCGCGGCCGAAACCCGCATCCCGCTGCGCCATCTCGAAGCGATCGAGGATGACAATTTCGAAAGCCTGCCCAGCCGCGCCTATGCGATCGGCTTTACCCGCACCTATGCCAAGGCACTGGGGCTGGACGAGGTGGGTATCGTCGATGCGGTGCGCGCCGAACTGGCCGATGGGGCGATGCGCCGCGCAGTGCCCGCAGGCGGGATGGAGCCGGGCGATCCGGCGCGGTTGCCGTCTGCGGGGCTCGCATGGGCGGCGGCAGGCGCAGTGGTGATCCTCGCAGCCGGGATCTTTGCGTTCTACAACAGCTATTTCGGTGCAGGCGAAGTGCCCGGACCGCTGCTTTCGCCCGAACCTTCGCCCACTGCGGTCTCCGCTGCCCCCGCGCCTGCTGCCGCTGGCGCTGGCGCGACCAGCGGTCCGGTGGTGCTGACCGCGCTGGAGGACGGGATCTGGGTGCGGCTTTATGAAGAGGGCGGCGAGCGCCTGACCGAACGCACGCTGAAGGTGGGTGAGACGCTCGAAGTCCCCGCATCGGCGCGCGATCCGCGCATCAACACCGGACGTCCCGATGCCCTGTCGGTCACCATCGGCGGGCAGCAGGTGGCCAAGCTCTCGGATCGGCCCGCGACGATTTCGGGCGTGCCGGTTTCGGCAGCGGCGCTTGCTGCGCGCGGCGCGGCGACCCCTGCGGCCACCGCTACCCCGGCGCTGACGGGTGTGGGCGCGCAGGAGGCTCCCCGTGCTGCGGCACCGCGCCGCGTGACGGCCCCTCCCGCTGCGCGCCCTGCCGCCGAAAGCGAAGCGCCAGCGGCTGCTCCGGTGAGCGCGCCCGCGCCCGCCCCGGAAACGGCTGCCGCGCCGGGGCGTTAACCCTTTTCCCGTTGATTAGGTGTCCTGCCGCTCTCGACTTGGGCGCGGCATCGCGGCAGGGATTTAGGCCATGTTCATGTGCCGCGCGCCACTTGTGCGCCAGCCACTGTGAGGGAGCCCGACACGCCATGACCACCCGCGCCAAGCCCTTGTCCCTGCGCCTTGCCAGTGCCGCGCTGATCGGCGCGGGCGCGGTGAGCCTCGTCACCCTCGCCGTGCCTGCTACCGCGCAGGACAGCGCCGCCGAAGCCCGCCTGCGCAAGATCGAGGCCGAAGTGCGCGCATTGCAGCGCAAGGTCTTCCCCGGCGGCGATGGCAAGTTCTTCGAACCGCAGATCGCCCCGGGCACGCAGGCCCCTGCGCCCACAACCGGCACCGGCCCTGCCGCCCCTGCCGCCAGCGCCGTGACCGATGTGCTGGTGCGGCTTGATGCGCTGGAGCAGCAGTTGCAGGCGCTCACCGCGCGTTCGGAGGAGCAGTCCAACACCATGGCGCAGCTCGAACTGCGGCTTGCCGCGCTGGAGACAGCGGCCACCGCGCCGGTCGTGGCAGCAGGGACGGTGCCTGCGCCGGTGCCGACCTCCCAGCCCGCGCCGACCACCACTGTGGCCGCTAACCCTGCCGCGGCCACCCCCGCACCGCGCCCCGCTACCCCGGCTTCCACCCCGGCTGCCACCCCGCCGGCGACCACCACCACCGCCGCCTCGCCCAGCGCCGCGCGCCTTGCCGCGGTGCAGGCGATCACCAAGCCGCAGACCGCCGATGCGGGGGATGATGAATATTCCTACGGCTTCCGCCTGTGGAACGCCGGGTTCTTCCCCGAAGCGCGCCAGCAGCTCACCAAATATGTCGAGCAATACCCCAACCATGCGCGCATCAGCTTTGGCCGCAACCTGTTGGGCCGGGCCTTCCTTGACGACAAGATGCCCGAAGATGCGGCGCGCTGGTTCCTCAAGAACTATCAGGCCAACAAGGCGGGCGACCGTGCGCCGGACAGCCTGCTGTATCTTGGCGCTTCGATGATCGCGCTGAAGGACACCAAGCGCGCCTGCATTGCGCTGGCGGAATTTGCCGAAACCTATCCGCTGATCGCCGCTGGCCGCCTTGCCAGCGAATATCAGGCCACCCGCGCGAAGGTGAAGTGCAGCTAAGCCCTGCTGCGGCGCGCTTTGCCGCGGATCTGGCCGCGCTGTGGCCCGAAGACCTGCGCGAAGGGCCGCTGGGGCTTGCCGTGTCGGGCGGGCCGGACAGTCTGGCGCTGCTGCTGCTGGCCGCTGAGGCTCTGCCCGGCCGGATCGCGGTCGCCAGCATCGATCACGGCCTGCGTGCACAAGCCGCCGACGAAGTGGCGCTGGTGGGGCGGATTGCAGGTGAACGCGGCATCCCGTTCACTGCGCTCAAGGTGACGCTCGCCTCCGGCAATATGCAGGCTGCCGCGCGCGAGGCGCGCTATGCGGCGCTGGGGCGCTGGGCGGGCGAGGCGGGGCTGGAGGCCATCGCCACCGCGCATCATGCCGACGATCAGGCCGAAACCCTGCTGATGCGCCTTAACCGGGGGAGCGGGCTTGCCGGCCTTGCCGGCGTGCGCCCGCAGGGGCGGATCGAGGGGAGCGATGTCACGCTGCTGCGTCCGCTGCTGGGCTGGCGCAAGGCGGAACTGGCGGCGCTGGTGGCAGCTGCCGGGATTACGCCTGCCCAAGACCCTTCCAACACCAACCCCGCCTTTGACCGCGCCCGGATGCGCGCCGCGCTGGCCGGGGCCGAGTGGCTTGATCCGGTCCGGATCGCCGCCAGCGCTGCCCATCTGGCCGAAAGCTGGGGCGCGCTTGAATGGTATGCCGAGCTTGACTGGCACGAGATGGTGATGCGCGAGGACAGCGACACGGGCACGCCGGGCTTTTCCTATTGCGCCAATGTGCCCCGCGTGATCGCGATCGAGACGATCCTGAAGATCATCCGCGCGCTTGGCGGCCATGTCACCCGGTCGGAAGCCGCACGGGCGTGGGAGCGGCTGTGGGCGGGCGAAAATGCCTCGCTTGGCGGGGTGCTGGCGGTGCCGGGGGTGGAGCGGGTCGAGAAAGTGGGCGTGATGATGCGCGTCTGGCGCTTCCGGCCTGAGCCGGTGAGGGGAAGCGTGAATTAACGCTCCCCGCCCGGACCTGATCCGGGGCCCAGCTTCCGTCCTGTGGCTTGCCGAAGAAAGCGGGGCCCCGGATCAAGTCCGGGGAGGGGATAACCGGCTCCCCGGCGAGCTTCACAAGATCTTGTCGCCCACACCCACCATCTTGCCGCGGGTGATGATCACCTTGTCTCCGCGCCCGGCGGCGGCGAACAGCTTGGCGGCAAATTCATCGGGCACGCCGATGCAGCCGTGGCTGGCATAGCCGTT
>JAGKSZ010000042.1 GCA_018991295.1 Porphyrobacter sp.
GTGATGCTGGGCGGCTGGTGGAGCGAGTTCCACCACACCACCGAGCGGTTGATGATCGGCACGTTGATCGCGCCGACGAGGCCGAAGATCGCGGCGATCTTC
This sequence comes from Porphyrobacter sp., assembly GCA_018991295.1. GTDB lineage: Bacteria > Pseudomonadota > Alphaproteobacteria > Sphingomonadales > Sphingomonadaceae > Erythrobacter. The sequence goes on from JAGKSZ010000042.1 coordinate 103, forward strand.
GCCGAGCCGCCCTCGCGCGCCGCCGCCTGGGTGAGCGCGATGTAGCCCGCATAGAGGAACAGCAGCACCAGCATCGAGGTGAGCCGCCCGTCCCACACCCACCAGGTGCCCCAGGTCGGGCGGCCCCAGATCGAGCCGGTGACGAGACAGATCGCGGTGAACACCATGCCCGGCACAGCAATCGCCCGCGCGGCGATGCCGGCGAGCGGGTGCTTCCAGATGAGGAGCGCGGCGGAGGAGAGCGCGATGCCCGTCCACCCGCCCATGCCGAGCCAGGCGGCGGGCACGTGGAGGAAGAGGATGCGCACCGTCTCGCCCATCAGCCGGTCGGGCGGCACGGTGAAGACGCCCCACGCCATCGCCCCCAGCGAGAGCGCCAGCCCGCTCCACAGCAGGAGCGGGGTCAGCCACTTGGCCAGCGACAGGAACCGGGTGGGATTGGCGTAGATGTGCATGATCGGAGCTCGTCCGGCCTTGTAGTCTTACTGCGCCGCCGGACAAGACTGCAATTCACGCAAGGCCGGGATAGTTCCCGCCCCGGCCCGCCGTGCGCGCCTCAGCCGCGCCCGATCAGGCGCTGCGCCATGCGGTCGGCGACGACAGCGGCGGAGACGCCGCTCGCGGCGCTTTCCTGCCAGATCGTCTCGAGCCGGCCCGGGATCTGCTCGATCAGCGCGCGCACCTCGGCGACCTCGACCTGGCGGCGGTCGCGGCGCGCGAGATATTCGGTCGCGACCGAGATGATCCCGCCCGCGTTGATCACATAGTCCGGCGCATAGAGAATGCCGCGCGCGGACAGCGCCGCGCCATGCTGTGCCTGCGCGAGCTGGTTGTTCGCGCCGCCAGCCACGATCGCGCAATCGAGCGCGGCGATGCCGGCGTCATCGAGGATCGCGCCCAGCGCGTTGGGGCTGAACACATCGCAAGGCGTGGCCATAATCGCGTCCGAGGCCACCGCAACGCCGCCCAGCTCAGTGGCGAGCGCCGCAGCGCGTTCGGCGTTGATATCGGCAAGGGTCAGCTTTGCGCCATCGCGCGCCAGCAACCGGGCGACCCCGCCGCCGACGCTGCCGGTGCCCTGCACGGCCAAGTGGATACCTGCCACGCTGTCCTTGCCCAGCTTGTGACGGACGGCCGCCTTGATGCCGAGATAGATGCCGTGAGCCGTGAATGGCCCCGGATCGCCGCCTGCCCGGCCAGCGCCCTCGACCGGAAGTCCCGAGACGTGCGCGGTGCGCCTGGAAACGGCGACCATATCGGCTTCGGAAATCCCGACATCCTCGGCCGTGACATAGCGCCCGCCCAGCGCTTCGACCGCATCACCGAAGGCGGCAAGCATTTCCGGGGTCTTGATGCGCTGTTCATCGGCAAGGATCACCGCCTTGCCGCCGCCCATCGGCAGGCCTGCCATCGCGTTCTTGTAGCTCATCCCGCGCGACAGACGCAGGCAATCGCGCATCGCGCCTGCCGGGTCGTTGTAATGCCAGAAACGCGTGCCGCCCGCTGCCGGGCCAAGGTGCGTGGAATGGACCGCAATAATCGCCGTCAGGCCGCTCGACCGGTCATGGACCAGCGTTACCTGTTCGTGCGCGTCGAAATCGGGCTCGGCCCAGAATGCGGTCATGTCGTCTCCCCTGTGGGGCGCGGACTCTGACAGCAGCAGGGGAGAAATGGGGCGATCGAGGGGTCTCGAACCCCCGACCTCCGGTACCACAAACCGGCGCTCTAACCAACTGAGCTACGATCGCCACACACCCCTGCTGGCATACCACCGTTCCGGTCGCTGCCAAGCCCGTGCGAGACGGGCGGCTTTACGCAAGGCAAACACACCGTCAAGTGCGCTAGCAAGGGAGGCGCGCCTCTTGCACAAAGGCCGTTCCAAGGGAAGCGAAAACTGCGTTGCACGGCTTTGTGCGCAAGATTGTTACGCGGGCCCAAATCCATTGCCTCCCGGCCTTCGGGTTCTATCCTTGGCGCCGCCATGCCGAGCCCCCCCGATTCCATCGCTGCGCACCTTGCCGCCCTGCCCGCCATGCAGCGCGTGCCGACCCCGAAGGCCGCGGTGTTCCAGCACCGCCGATTCGTCGATCCCGATCTTGCCGCGCAGCTGATCGCGCTGATCGACGCAGGCCGCCGCCCCTCAACCATCGCGGACGACAATGGCGATGCCTATTTCCGCACCAGCGAAACCTGCGATCTGGCAGCCCACCTGCCCCCTGTGGCGCGGATCGAGGCCATGCTGACCGCGCTTTCAGGCATCGATCCGGCTTTTGGCGAACCACTTCAGGGCCAACGCTATGCGGAAGGGCAGGAGTTCAAGGCCCACACCGATTACTTCACCCCCGGGGGGCGGGATTACGCAAAATACTGCGCCCAATCGGGCAACCGCACCTGGACCTTCATGATCTATCTCAATGACGTTGCCGCTGGCGGGGCTACCCGTTTCAAGCTGCTCGACAAGACCTTTCAGCCCGAGGCGGGCAAATTGCTGTGCTGGAACAACCGCCTGCCGGACGGAGCGGTGAACCCGGCAACGCTCCACCACGGGATGAAGGTCAGGAAGGGCGTCAAATATGTGATCACCAAATGGTATCGCGAAGGACACTGGAGGGGCTGATGGCAGACTATGCAGATATCGCGGCGCGGCTTGAAGCGCGGTTGGCGGAACTGACGGCACGGGCCGAGGGGATCGAGGAAGACCTTCGCACGCCCCTCGATGCCGATTTTGCCGAGCAGGCAAGCGAGCTGGCCGATGATGAGGCGCTGGAGGGGGTGGACGATATCCTGCGTACCGAAGCCGCTGAAGTGCGCGCCGCACTCGGGCGAATTGCGGCGGGGGCATATGGCACCTGCACCCAATGCGGGACGGACATCCCCCGTGCACGGCTGGAAGCGCAGCCTGTAGCCACGCGATGCATCACCTGTGCCGGGTGATTGCAGCTTTCACCGGCGTAACCGGCAGATCACCTGTCAGAACCCCTGAAACGAAAAAGGCGACCCCGTCGGGCCGCCCTCCTCGTTGCAGCCCCGAAGGACTGCGCAGCTTGTGAGGCAAGCTTACTTCTTGAGGCTGAGCCCGCCGAAGCGCTTGTTGAACTGGGCCACGCGGCCACCTTCGGCAACCTGCTGACGCCCACCGGTCCAGGCCGGGTGGCTGAGAGGGTCGATTTCAAGCGACATCACATCGCCTTCCTTACCCCAGGTCGAACGGGTCTGGTATTCGGTGCCATCGGTCATCTTGACCGTGATCATGTGGTAATCGGGGTGACCTTCGGCCTTCATGAGCGTGTCCTTTGCAGCCTAGCGCCGGTTCCGACCGGCACAGCTATGAATGGGAAGCGCGCGCCTTAGTGGCGAAAGCGCACCAATGCAACCCAAGATGTTCGCGCGGCCCCCGGTTGCCAAGCGGAGGGAACAGCACCGAGGACGAAGGCGCCAAGGCGCCCTCACCCCTCAGAGCGCGTCGGTCATCATGGCGGTGAATTCGACCTCGCAGGTGGTCTTGCCCTCAACGCTCGCCACACCCTTGAACTTGTAGACGCGGCTGCGCTTCTGGGTGAATTCGACATTGAGATCGAGAAGGCAGCCCGGCGTTACGGGCGCGCGGAACTTGGCGTTCTCGATGCCCATGAAGATCACCAGCTTGCCGGTGCCCGCCAGCTCCATCGTCTCGATCCCGAGGATGCCGGCGGCCTGCGCCAGCGCCTCGATCTGGAGCACACCGGGCATGATCGGGGCGCCGGGGAAATGGCCCTGGAAGAACTGCTCATTCATGCTCACGGCCTTGACCGCGTGAATGCGCTCCCCAAGGGTGATCGCCTTCACCCGGTCAACCAGCAACAGCGGGTAGCGATGCGGCAAGGCCTTGAGGATCTTGACGATATCGTAATCCAGCGGTGCCTCTGCAGCCGCGCTACCCGTGTCGCTCATTGATCAGCGCCCTTCGCTTTTCGCTTAGCGGCCAACGGGAGCCGGAGCGCCCGGCTGCTGCGCGGCGGCGGCCTGCTGCTGCTGCTGCGCGATCTGCGCAGCGATCAGGCGCTGCTGGATTTCCTGATAGACCTGAACGCCTTCGCGGCTCGGCTGCCAGCCCGCCGGCGGCACCACGCCGACCGCAGGAACGCGGGCGTTGAGAGCGGCGGTCACCTTGGCGGTGATATCGGCTTCCGGCGGCGCAAACAGCAGCGAGGAAGGATCGATCACGAACTGGATCTTGTCCTTGGTGGTCACGTCCTGCAACGCGGAAGGATACTGGACGATGATCTGTTCGATCGCGAACACGCGCGCGCCATCAATCTGGTTGCCGATGGCCTGGATTTCCTGCTCCAGCGCCTGGAGCTTGGGGAAATCGGGCGACTTCTGCATCGCTGCCTGCTCGGTCTCGTCAACCTGTTTGTCACCGTTCTTGTCGAACTTGGTGAGCATGGTCTGGCGTTCCTGCGCCTTGGTGCGGCGCAGTTCGTTTTGCGTCGCGTAGGTGGTGTTGACCTGTTCGTAACCGGTCTGGAAGGCGGTGGTGCCGATGATGGTGCGCGGAATGTCGACCGTGGCGATATTGCCCTGCACCTGCGCGCTGGCAGGCAGCGCAGCGACAGCAGCAAGGATCAGGCCCGCAGGCGCGGTGAGCTTGGCAAAACGTGTCATCAGAATTGGGTTCCTACGTTGAAGGTGAAGCGCCGCTCGTCATCGCCTTCCACCTTGCGGATGGTTTGGGCAAAGTCGATGCGGAAAGGTCCGAAGGGCGAGTTCCAGTTGACCCCGATCCCGGCGGTAATACGCGGGCTGGGCGAATTGCCGAGGAACAGTTCGCGGATGTTGGTGCCGGGCTGGATCAGGCGGATGTTGGGCGAGCCGTCAGCCTGGGCGGCATCGGTGGTGATGTCGCCGGTGACAGGCACCTGATAGAGCAGCTGCCCTTGATCGTCGCGCAGCTGGGTGCCGGTGGGATTGACGGTGAGCACCGGGGTTTCCACGCCCCAAAGCGCGCCGATATCGGTCCAGATCGAGGGGCGCAGGCCCAGTTCGCGCGCGCCCGACCCCAGCGGGATTTCAAGCTCGGCACGGCCCAGATAGTAATTGCGCCCGCCAATCGCGTCATCGCGAACCTGGCGGCGTTCGGTGATGAAGGTCGGGTTGCCATCACCATCCAGCACCGGGCGGCCCAGATTGTCGAGGATCGACTGCTGGGTGAGAATGCGCGGCCCCACGCCGCGGATCGCATAGCCGCGGAACTGCGGTTCCCCGAGGAAGAAGCGGTCGGTCAGCAGCACATCATCGACGCCTGCGCCGGGGCGTTCCTGAAGCGGGATGATCGTGCCCCCTTCGGCCAGCACCGAGAAGATGAAGCCCGAATTGCCGACATTCCAGAACTGCTGCGCGCGGCCACGGAAGCGGGCATAGCGCACGTCGCCGCCCAGGCCTGCAAACTCGGCACTGAGCGAAATGGTCTTGCCGCGCGAGGGACGGATACGCGAGTTCAGCGAATTGTAGTTGAGGCTGAGGCCGACAATCGAGCTCAACCGCTGCCCGATCGCATCGCACAGGAAGCGGCCTGCACGCAGCGGATCGCACTCGGTCGTGCCGTCACCATCAATGTCCGAGAAGAACAGCGTCCGGTCCAGCGACACATCGTCGTAGTTCAGCGTGTAGCTGCCGACCAGCGCCATATATTCGGTCAGCGGCACGCCTGCACGCAGCGAAAAGCCGGTGGTGGCCTGCTGGAAGGTTGTGTTGCGATTATTGCCGGTGAAGTTGAAGCTGTTGAAATCGCGCCGGTAGATATCAACGCCGCCGGAGATATTGCGATCAAACAGATAGGGATCGGAGAAGCTCACCTGCGCCGAGCGCGAGAACTGCGAATAGTTGAGGCTCAGGCCAATGGTCTGCCCCCGCCCGCGGAAATTGCGCTGACGGATGGACCCGGCCAGAATGAACTGCTCGATCGAGGAGAACCCTGCCGAGAACTGCAATTCGCCGGTCGGCAGTTCCTCGACATTGGCCTCAAGCACGATGCGGTCGGGCGCGCTGCCCTCGACCTGCTTGACCTCGAAGTTTTCCTGAAAATAGCCCAGCGAATTGATGCGCGCATTGGTGCGCTGCACGGCAAGGCTGTTGAAGGCATCGCCCTCGGCCAGGCGGAACTCGCGGCGCACGACCTTGTCCTGCGTCAGCGTGTTGCCGTTGATATCGACCCGCTCGACATAAACGCGCGGCGCTTCCCGGAGAAGGAAGGTGACGTTCATCTTGCGGTCGGCAGGGTTGCGGTTGAAGCGCGGCTGCACGTCGGCAAAGGCATAGCCATAACGGCCCGCCAGCTCGGTCAGCTGTTCGACCGTGTCCTCGACCGTCTTGGCGTTGTAGAAATCGCCGTCCTTCATCGGCAGCTGGGTGCTCATCACGTCGCTGTCAAAGTCGCGCAGCTGGCTGTCGACCTTGACCTCGCCGAAGGTGTAGCGCTCGCCTTCCTCGACAACGTAGGTGATGATGAAGTCCTGCTGATCCGGCGTCAGTTCGGCCACAGCCGAAACAACGCGGAAATCGGCATAGCCGTTGGTGAGGTAGAACTGGCGCAGCTTCTGCTGGTCAAAGGCCAGACGGTCCGGATCGTAGCTGGTGTTCGAGCTGAAGAAGCTGGTCAGGCGCGCCTGCTTGGTCACCATTTCGCCGCGCAGCTCGCCATCGGAAAACTTCTCGTTGCCGAGAATGTTGATCTGGCGGACCTTGGACTTGGGGCCTTCGCTGATTTCAAAGACGATATCGACGCGGTTCTGGGGCAGCTGCACCAGCTTGGGTTCGACCCGCGCCGCAAACCGCCCCTGCCGCTTGTAGAGCTCGATGATGCGGGCCACATCCGCGCGGACCTTGGAACGGGTGAAGATCTGGCGCGGGGCAAGCTTGATTTCAGGCGCGATCTTGTCGTTCTTGAGGCGCTTGTTGCCTTCCAGAACGATGCGGTTGATCACCGGGTTTTCCGTGACCGAAATGACCACGTTGCCGTTGTCGTTGCGGATCGAATAATTCGCAAACAGTTCGGTGGCGCTCAGATCCTTGATCGCCTCGTCGGCGGCGGTGGCGGTATATTCCTGCCCCACGCGCAAACGGATGTAGCTGAGGATGGTGGTCGGCTCCAGCCGCTCGGCCCCGACCACGGTGATGGTGCGGATGGTGTTGTCGCGCGCGGCCGCCGCTGGCGCCGCAGGGGCGGCCGGCTGGGTCTGCGCTTCGGCCAGCACCGGCACACCGGCAAGGATCGAACCGCAGGCCAGAAGGCTCACCAGCCGCAGCGGTGCGCGCGGGGCAACGGGATTGCAGGTGACCGGCATCGTGCCCGTCTCGCTCATTGACTTCATGCAGCTAAAATCCCGTTCTCAACCCTGTGCATCGCGATGCTTGCGATCCGTGTCGTGCCAATCTGCCAGCTACCCGCGTCCACCCCTGCCGCGCGGCTCCGTCCCCGGAAATTGCCTCTGCCCCATGTGCCTTCCGCAATCAAGCCGCGCGCACCGCAGCCGCCGTGCGTTTCCACCACACTGTCAGCTGCCGAAGATGGGCAGTGTGATAATGTCATTCACCGTCACCACCACCATCAGCATCAGCACCAGCCCAATGCCGGTGCGATAGGCCCACTCGGTCGCCTGCGGCCCCACCGGCTTGCGGCGAACCGCCTCGACCAGATAGAACATCAGGTGCCCGCCATCGAGCGCGGGGATTGGCAAGAAGTTGATGAATGCCAAATTAAGCGAAATGAGCGCGGCCAGTTCAATGAAGTTGAGCGGCCCGAGGCTCATCTGCTCGCCCGAATATTTGGCAATCTTGATCGGCCCGCCCATTTCGCTGAACGCCCGGTCGCCGCGCACGATCTGGGCGATGCCGGTGACCATCATCTGCATCGCGCCCACTGATTGCTGCACCGATCGCACCGCTGCCTCGCCCACCGAAAGCGGGGCGAAGCGTTCCGCGGTTTCCAGCGTGCGGATCCCGATCAGGCCAACGGTCTGGGGATTGCCGAAGCCATCCTTGATCTGCTGCGCCATGGTGGTGACCGGCAGATCCAGACGCGTGCCATCACGCAGCACGGTAATCACGAAACGGTGATTGGGCCGCAGCATGATGGTCTGCTGGATGGTGCGCCAGTCAGCCATCGCCTCGCCATCGATCGCCACGATCCGGTCGCCAATCTGGAAACCGGCCTGCTTGGCCCGCGAATTTTCAGTGAATTCGGCAACCGTGCCGACTTCGTCGGGGGTGACAGGCAGGGGCTTTCCGAAGGCCAGGTTGAAGGCAAAGAAGATGGCGATGGCGACAACCAGATTGGTCACCGGCCCCGCGGCCACGATCAGCGCGCGTTTCCACAAGGCAGCGCTCTGGAAGGTGCCTTCCTCGGCCGGGGCGTGGGGATCGGGAATGCTGGCAGGGTTCATGTCCCCCTTGAACTGGACATAACCGCCCAGCGGCAGCGCCGACAATTTCCAGCGCGTGCCCTGCCGGTCGGTAAAGCCCGCCAGTTCCTTGCCGAAGCCGACCGAAAAAGCCTCGGCCTTCACGCCGAACAGGCGGCCCACCAGCAGGTGGCCAAGTTCATGCAACGTCACCAGAGGCCCCAGCAGCAGCAGGAAGCCGATCACGTACATCCAGAAAGGGGGGCTTTCAAACAAGGGCGGTGCTCTCCAGCAGGCCGAGCGCCTGCAACCGCGCAGAACTGTCGAACGACCAGCACTTCCTCGAGGCTGGCCGGGCGCGGTGCGTCGTTGCTGCGTTGCAGCACCTCCTCCACCAGTGCCGCAATCCGGGTGAACCTGATCTGACCGGCGAGGAAGGCGGCGACCGCCACCTCGTTCGCCGCGTTGAGGATCGCCGGGGCCGAGCCCCCGGCCCTGATCGCATCGCGGGCAAGGCGCGTGGCGGGAAAACGCGCTTCATCGGGCGCGTGGAAGGTGAGTTCGCCGATGGCCGCCAGATCAAGCGCGCTAAGCGGGGTTTCCATGCGCTGCGGCCAGGCAAGACACGAAGCGATCGGCACGCGCATGTCCGAAGGGCCCAGCTGCGCCAGGGTCGACCGGTCGCGGAATTCGACCATCGAATGGATCACGCTTTGCGGGTGGACCACAATCCCGAGCTTATCGAGCCCCACCGGAAACAGGTGATAGGCCTCGATATATTCGAGCCCCTTGTTCATCATCGTCGCCG
>JAGKSZ010000273.1 GCA_018991295.1 Porphyrobacter sp.
GCCGGCCTTCCTGCCGGACGCTGATGCCCTGCGGGAGCGGATTGACGCGCAGGGGCGTCTTGCTGTCAAGGTCACCCCCGGCGCGCGGGAGGCGAGCGTGACGCTGACGCCCGATGCCGTGCTGGTGAAAGTCCGCGCTCCGGCGGATCGGGGCGCGGCCAATGAGGCGGTGGTGGCGGGGGGGGCACAGGGGCGCCGGGCGGGCGCCCCCCCGGGGGGGGCCGCACGCGGGGCGGGGCGGCCGGCCCACACCCGCCCGCCGCTGCTCCGCACGCCAGCGCGCTCCACAAGAGGCCATATCCGCGGGTCGAGGGCAGTGGCTGGCCCGATAGCCTTGCGGCCAAGCCCTGCCCGAAACGCACCAGCGCGCCGGTCATGTAGGTAACGCCCACGGTCACCTCGCCGGCCTTCGCGAAAACATTGTTCGACAGGCCCATGGCGGCTGCGGACAGGGCGAGAAAGGGCATGGGCAGCCCCGCCGCCAGCAATCCCGCCGCCGCCGCCAGCAGCGCGGCAACCAGGCCGAGCAGCACCCGCTTGTGCCGCCCCTCGCTGCGCCGCCCGATCATCGCCCCGCCGATGACGCCGATCAGGAAGCACCCGATCAACCCCAGCGGCGCGAGCGCCAGCGCGGGGCGTTCCACCAGTTCCACCCCCATGCGCGTGGTGTTGCCCGACATGAAGGAGGTGAAATAGCCCCCCGCCACCACAAATCCGGTCGCGTCCACCAGTCCCGCCAGCCCGGCAAGGCCCAGTGCAAGGCGTTGGCGGGCGGGATCATAGCGGTGCATCGGCGGTCAGCGTCCTCAGGCGGCGGGCTGCTTCAGGTATTTGAGCATATAGCCGACATAATCGATCTTGCCGATTGCCAGCCCTTCGGCGCGCAGGATCGCATAGGCGGCCATCAGATGGAAATAGAACTGCGGCGTTGCCCAGTCGCGGCAATATTCATGCGCCTGCATCGCAAAGGCCATGCCGTTGGGAAGCGTGAATTCCACTGTCTCACCGCTCGCGGGCCAGGTGGCAGGATCGGTGCCCATCACCAGCGCCTGCGCGGCGGCGATGCGCTGGCGAGCATCGGCAAGCGTTGCGATGTCGCTTTCGTCCGAGGCGTGAGCGGCATTGCCGAGGCGATTGAGGGCGGTCACCACCTGATCAAGCGTGAAGCGGATCTGGGTATGGAGCGGGAACATATCTTCGGCCAGCCGCGCTTGCAGCAGCGCATCGCCCTTTTCGTGGCCCTGCGCCTTGGTCATCAGGTGATCCAGCGTGCCGAGCATATTGGCATAGGTGGCAAGCGCGGCGGTGGCATAAGACATGGTTCTCTCCCGTTGATGTGCGGGCGAGGTAGGCTGCCCTCAGTCCTTTATCAATGCGCGCAGACTTTCCAGCCGGTCCGCCTCGTGCGCGGGCTTGTCCCAGCGGATGCGGTGGATGCGGGGAAAGCGCATGGCAAGGCCGCTCTTGTGGCGTTTGCTGGAGTGAACGCTGTCGAAGGCCACCTCGAACACCAGTTGCCGCGTCACTTCGCGCACCGGGCCGAACTTGTTCAGCGTGTTCTGCCGCACAAACTGATCAAGCTTCTTCAGCTCGGCATCGGTGAAGCCCGAATAGGCCTTGCCCACCGGCAGCAATTCCGCACCCGTATCAGGATCCCCGTCCCAGCAGCCGAAGGTGTAGTCGGAATAGAAGCTGCTGCGCTTGCCCGAACCGCGCTGGGCATACATCACCACGCAATCGATCAGCAGCGGATCGCGCTTCCACTTGTACCACAGCGCCGCCTTGCGCCCGGCGACATAGGGACTGTCGCGGTGCTTGAGCATCAGCCCTTCGATTGCCTCGTCGCGGGCGGTGTCGCGGATGGCGGCCAGCGCGGCGAAATCCTCGGCCTCGACCAGCTGGGACAGGTCGAAATGGCTGGCAGGCAGGCGCGGCATCAGCCCTTCCAAAGTCGTGCGGCGCAACTTCCACGGGGCCTCGCGCCAGTCACGTCCCTCCAGCAGCAGCACATCATAAAGGCGCACGAAAGCGGGGTAATCGCGCAGCATCGCCTTCGAGACGGTCTTGCGGCCAAGCCGCTGCTGGAGCGCATTGAAACTGGCCGCGCCGCCTGCTTCGCCCCCTTGCGCGCGTCCCAGTTGGGTATTGGCGCGCACCAGCAATTCGCCATCCAGTACCGCATCCATCGGCAGCACCTTCAGCAATTCGGGGAAGGTCGCGGAAATATCGTCGCCCGAACGCGAATAGACCCGCGTCTCGCCGCTCGCCCTGACGATCTGCACCCGGATGCCGTCCCATTTCCATTCGGCGGCATATTCGGCAAGATCGACCTCTGCGTTCTCCAGCGGATGGGCGAGCATGAAGGGGCGGAAGCGCGGCACCCCCTCCAGATCGGGCGCCGGACCGCCGCGCGCTGCCCAATCGAACAATTCGGCATAGGGCGGGCTCAGCGCGTGCCAATATTCCTCGACCTCCTCCACGGCCACATCGAAGGCCTGCGCAAAGGCGGTCTTGGCCAGCCGCGCCGAAACCCCGACCCGCATTCCCCCTGTCGCCAGCTTGATCAGGGCATAGCGGCCCTTGGTGTCCAGCCGGTCAAACAGCGCGGCGAGCTCCTTGGCCGCGCTGGCGCGGGTAAAGGCAAGAAGGCGCTCCACCACTTCAGCCAGCGCCAGCGGCGGCTGCGGCGCGGTGTCTTGGGGCTCGGGCCACAGCAGGCTGGCCGTCTCGGCGGTGTCGCCCACGAAATCGCGGGAAAGCGCCCACAGCACCGGATCGATGCGCTCCATCATCAGATTGCGGACGGTCGAAGACTTTACGGCGGGAAAATCCAGTCCGTCGGTCAGCGCGGCGAGCGCCCAGCCCCGGTCGGGATCGGGGCAGCTGCGCAGATAGGCCGCGATCAGCGCCAGCTTGCGGTTGCGGCTGGTGGTATAGACCAGCGCATCGAGCAGGGCGGCGAATTCCTCCATCAGCCGCGCACCTTATGTTCATTGCACAGCCATGCAGATGCGCTAGAGCGCGTTGCTGACACGGGTGTTAGTCCGGTCGCCAACAAGGATATCGCCACATGAAGTTTGCCATGCTTGCTGCATTCGGTCTGGCTGTTGCTGCCGTGACCGCGCCCGCTGCCGTGATCGCGCAGGATGCCCCTGCGCCTGCCGCTGCCTTCACCGTCGACACGCCGATCGAAACGCTGGTGGCCGATGCCCGCGCCAAGGCGGTGCTCGACAAGTATCTGCCGGGGATCGATCAGCACCCGGCCTATGATCAGTTCAAGGCGCTGAGCCTGAAGACCCTCGCGCCGTTTTCGCAGGGGCTGATCACTGAAGACCTGCTGACCAAGATCGGCACGGATCTGGCCGAGATCAAGTAAGCCGGGATTGGCTGGGGCGGGGGAGCGAATTCTTCTCGCCATCAGTCATCCTCGTCCTCGTACCCAACCAGCGCCAGCGCACGGGCGCGGCGCTGGTTAAGCCCGCACCAGCGCAGCAGCGCCTCCTCGCGGCCATGCGTGATCCAGGTTTCCTGCGGGTTCACTTGCGCGATGGTGCGGGTGAGTTCGTTCCAGTCGGCGTGATCCGAGATCACCAGCGGCAGTTCCACCCCGCGCTGCCGGGCGCGGCCGCGCACCCGCATCCAGCCTGATGCCATCGCGGTGACAGGTTCGGGCAGGCGGCGGCTCCAGCGATCATTGAGTGCCGAAGGGGGCGCCAGGATGATGCTCCCGCGCATCGCCTCTTTCGACGGTGCATCGCTGACAAGCCTGAGATCGCCCAGCGCCACCCCGTGCTCCTCATACAGCCGGCACATCGCCTCCATCGCGCCGTGGAGCCAGATGGTGTCCGTGTGGCCGGCGGCGCGCAGTTCCGCGATTACGCGCTGCGCCTTGCCCAGCGCATAGGCTCCCACGAGGATGCAACTGTCAGGGTTCGCCTCGCGGGCGGTCAGGAGCTTTCCGATTTCCTCGGTGATGGGGGGATGGGTGAAAACGGGCAGGCCGAAGGTCGCCTCGG